>NZ_JAYUPK010000076.1:0-21108 GCF_043760115.1 Flavobacterium sp. | reverse complement strand
CTATTGTTATTGGTCCAAACTATTCCCATTTTGCCGAAGCCACAGCATTAGTTCATCAAGAAGGTTGCATTTCAATTACTAATCAAAATGAATTGAATGAAGCTTTTGATAATTTAATTTTCAATGAAGATGTACGCCACGAAAAAGGACATATTTGTGCCACTTTCGTTCAAATGAATAAAGGAGCAACTGATGTTATTATTTCTTATCTTAAAAAATCTGAATTCTAAAATCGTTAATCTTCAATCAACAATCAATTGACAACTTTTGAACCATTAATAAATCAAAACATAGAAACCATCACTAATATGATGCAAGATTTCTATGCAATTGACAATTATCCAATAGACATTGAGGTTTCTAAAAAACTATTTCAAGAATTCATTTCGGATGAAAATCTCGGAAAATCATGGTTGATTTATGATAATTCTGAAATTGTTGGCTACGTAATTTTAAACTTCATTTTTAGTTTTGAATACAAAGGAAGAATTGCATTTCTAGACGAATTATATATATCTGAGAACTTTCGTGGAAAAGGAATTGGAAAACAAGCAATCGAATTTATAAAAAAACAAACAACTGAATTAAATGTTAAATTGATTTATATAGAAGTTGAAAATCATAATGTAAATGCACAAAAATTGTATCTTGCCAACGATTTTAAAATTCACAATAGAAAACTATTAAAATACAAACCATAATTTATAGAATATGAAATATATTAAGTTATTACTCCTATTATTTATTCTTCAAACCCAAGCACAACAAGGCGGAATGTGGATTCCATCACTCTTAAAAGGAATGAATGAAGCCGAAATGAAATCATTGGGAATGAAAATTTCTGCCAAAGACATTTATGATGCCAATACTTCAAGTTTAAAAGATGCAGTTCCGCAATTTAATGGTGGTTGTACAGCAGAAGTTATTTCTACCAAAGGATTAATTTTAACCAATCATCACTGTGGTTTTGATGTAATTCAAAATCATTCTACAGTAGAGCACGATTACCTTCGCGATGGTTTTTGGGCATATAAAATGGAAGATGAAATTCCAAACAAAGATTTAGAAGTAACTTTTATTGTAAAAATTGAAGATATTACAATCAAGATTCTAGAAGGTGTTGCCGCTTTAACATCTGAAACAGAAAAACAGAAAAAAATTCAAGAAAACATAAGTAATCTTACTAAAAATTCTCCTAAAGAATCTTGGCAAGAAAACCGAGTTAGAAATTTTTATGACGGAAATCAATTCTTACTTTTTGTAATTGAGAGTTTTAAAGACGTTCGTTTTGTTGGCGCACCACCAAGTTCTATTGGAAAATTTGGGTCTGATACTGACAATTGGGTTTGGCCAAGACATACAGGAGATTTCTCATTATTTAGAATTTATGCCGATAAAAATAATCGTCCAGCAGCATATTCAGTAGATAACGTTCCTTATATTCCTAAAAAATCATTAGCAATTTCTGCAGATGGAATTAAAGAAAATGATTTTACAATG
Organism: Flavobacterium sp.; assembly: GCF_043760115.1. Classification (GTDB taxonomy): domain Bacteria; phylum Bacteroidota; class Bacteroidia; order Flavobacteriales; family Flavobacteriaceae; genus Flavobacterium. Next base: position 19,608 of record NZ_JAYUPK010000076.1, on the reverse strand, counting down.
GTTCTAGGTTATCCTGGAAGAACTCAAGAATATTTACCTTCATTTGCCGTTTCTCAAATTGTTGAAGATTTAAATCCGGCAAAAATTGAAGTAAGAGATGCAGCTTTAAAAGTGCAAGACGGATTTATGAGAAAAGATAATGCTATCAAAATTCAGTATGCTTCTAAATATGCAGGAATTGCAAACTATTGGAAAAAATGGATTGGAGAAACTAAAGGATTAAAAAAATCTAACGCTGTTGCGATAAAACAAAAATTTGAAAAATCATTTCAAGAAAAAGTTACAAAAGCAGGAAAACAAGCAGAATATGGAAGTTTATTATCTGATTTTGAAAAGAATTATACTGATATAAAAGAATACTCAATTGCAAGAGATTATTTTACAGAAATTGTACTTAGAAATACTGAATTACTTGCTACTGGATATAAACTTTATCAATTAGAACAACTTTTAACTACTAAAGAAGAACAAGCATTTACTGATAGAAAAACTAATTTAATTAACGGATTAGGAGATTTTTATAAAGATTTTAATGCCTCTGTAGATGAAAAAGTATTTGAACAATTAATAGCTATTTATTCTAAAAAGTTTCCAAAACAATTCTTACCTGCATCACTAGAAAATGTAAATGCCGCAGCTTTATCATCAGATATTTATTCGAACTCTAAAATTATAAGTTATGATAAAGTAAAAGAATTATTAGAAGGAGATAGTAAATCAGTTATTGAAAAATTAAATAATGATAAAGGTTATCAACTTATTAAAGTAATGGCCGATTCTTATTTAAAAAATGTTGGTCCAAAATATGATGAAATAAATTTAAAAAATATAGCTACACAAAGAACTTACATGAAAGCAATTTTAGAGTTAAGCTTAAAGTCTGATAGAATTTTTCCTGATGCCAACAGTACTTTAAGAGTAACTTACGGAAAAGTAAAAGGTTACAAACCTAATGATGCAGTATATTATGAACCAATAACATACCTTGACGGAATTATAGAAAAATACATTCCAGGCGATTATGAATTTGATGTTCCAAAAAAATTAATAGATTTATACAATACTAAAGATTATGGCCTTTATGGAGTAAAAGGTAAAATGCCTGTTTGCTTTATTGCAACAAATCATACTACAGGAGGTAATTCTGGAAGTCCAGCATTAGATGCAAACGGAAACTTAATTGGCTTAAATTTTGACAGAGTTTGGGAAGGAACAATGAGCGATATTTATTATTCTCCAGAGATTTGCAGAAACATTATGGTCGATGCCAGATACGTTTTATTCATAATTGATAAGTTCGCTGGTGCTAAAAACATCATTAACGAACTGAAAATCATATATCCAGCTATTAAAAAATAAATTTAACTTAGTTTTAAAGTTTGGCACGAATATTGTGAATACATTTACAGGATTAAAAAGATTAAAGTTTTAAAAAAAAGTTAAAATAAAATTTTTCCGATTGAAAAAATTTATATCTTTGCTCCGAATTAATAATTAACCTTTTATATTAAATTAAGATGAAAAAAGTATTTTTAAGTTTAGCTATCGTTGCTGCATTAACTGTAGTATCTTGTAAACAAGCTGACGCTGCTGCTGAAGCTACAACTGAAGCTGTAGATTCTACTGCTGCTGCTGCAACTGAAAAAGTTGAAGCTGCTGTAGAAGCTGCTCCAGTAGCTGCACCTGCAACTGAAAAAAAATAATTAGAAAATAATTTCTAGTTTATAAAAAGTCTCGCAATGCGAGACTTTTTTTATGCAATAAAATTAAATTATCCAAACAATTCTTCCTCTGATGGAAATAAAACATCTTGATTAGAAAAATCTAGAATTTCAGATTTAGTAATTGATCTAATTATTTCATCAATTCCTTTTTGCATTAGTAATGGAGTTGCATATTTTCTGCTAACAGCAATTTCTTTTTCGCTTAAAATTATTTTAAAGTATAATTTCCCATTTTTAGATTTAAATTTCATAAAAAAAACTTTATCAATATCGTTTTTTAATATCGAAATATCTTCTTCACATTCAAATCTCAATTCAAAGTCATTACTTATAAAGATAGTTTTTCCTTTTCTAGAAGTAAACTCATATTTGTAATAGCCATTAATTCTTTTTGTAATTACAAAAGTTCCCATAAAAGTTTGAAATAAATTTCTAGAAATAATAAATAAAAAAGCTCCATTCGATAATAACGAATGAAGCTTCTTTGTACTCGGGACGGGACTTGAACCCGTACGACCATTACAGTCACTGGATTTTAAGTCCAGCGTGTCTACCAATTTCACCACCCAAGCATTTTGCTTTTAGATTTATTTTTAATTTTTAGAAAAAATTAATTAAAACGAACCACCCAAGCTATTTTTGAACTTTTAGATTTATTTTTAATTTTTATAAAAAATTAGTTAAAACAAACCACCCAAGCTATTTTTGAACTTATTGATTTATTTTTAATTTTTAGAAAAAATTAATTAAAACAAACCACCCAAGCTATTTTTGAACTTATTGATTTATTTTTAATTTTTAGAAAAAATTAATTAAAACGAACCACCAAAGCTATTTCAAAAATTATAAAATAAAAAATTTAATAATTTTATATGTTTTAGAGCGAAAAACGGGATTCGAACCCGCGACCTCGACCTTGGCAAGGTCGCGCTCTACCAACTGAGCTATTTTCGCATTTCACAAAAACAATTCAAATGTAGAACTCGATTCGCAAGAAGCGGAATCGCATGTTAGCAATTGAGCTATTTTCGCAGTATTAATTTTATTTAGAACGTAAATACTTGTTCAGTATTGCGGATGCAAATGTAGTATTAAAATTGAATTACACAAAGGTTTTTTGTAAAAAAAAATTATAAAAAAGTTAATTATCTGATAACGTATTAATTACTTTTTTAATAACATTCTTTTTATCTCATTTAATTTCATTAGTGCTTCTACTGGTGTTAAGGTGTTTATATCTAGTCCTAAAATTTCTTCTTTAATTTCTTCAAGTAATGGATCATCTAATTTAAATATACTCAATTGAACGTCTTCTTTCATTGATTTAATTCCAGAAAGTTCTTCACTTGAATGATTTTTTTCTAATTTTTTTAGTAATTTTTGTGCTTTTTGTATAACCGTTTGTGGCATTCCAGCCATTTTTGCAACGTGAATTCCAAAACTATGAGCACTTCCGCCAGCAACTAACTTCCTGATAAAAAGCACATTGTCTTTTAATTCTTTTACAGCTACATTATAATTTTTAATTCTAGGTAATTGCTCACTCATTTCATTTAATTCGTGGTAATGTGTGGCAAACAATGTTTTGGGTTTTGCTGGATTTTCGTGTAAAAAATCAGCAATTGCCCAAGCTATAGAAATTCCATCATAAGTGCTTGTTCCTCTACCTATTTCGTCTAACAACACCAAACTTCTATCTGAAATATTATTTAATATAGAAGCGGTTTCATTCATTTCTACCATAAAAGTAGATTCTCCCATAGAAATATTGTCGCTTGCTCCTACTCTAGTAAAAATTTTATCTATAATTCCCATTCTTACAGCTTCGGCAGGAACAAAACTTCCCATTTGCGCAAGCAGAACAATTAAAGCTGTTTGACGTAAAATTGCAGATTTTCCAGACATATTTGGTCCAGTTATCATTATTAATTGTTGCGTTTCTCTATCTAAAAAAACATCATTGGCAATATATGGAACTCCAACTGGTAATTGTTTTTCTATAACTGGATGTCTTCCATTTGTAATTTCAAGTTCAAATGATTCATCAATTGTTGGACATACGTACTTATTTTCTATAGCCAACTGTGCGAAAGACGTTAAACAATCTAGTTGCGCAATTAAATTAGCGTTTAGCTGAACTGGTTTTATGTAGGTTGCAATCCAATTAATTAATTGTTCAAATAATTGAGTTTCTATTTGATGTATTTTTTCTTCGGCACCAAGAATTTTGGTTTCATATTCTTTTAATTCTTCTGTAATGTAACGTTCAGCATTTACAAGTGTTTGTTTTCTAATCCATTCTTGAGGAACTTTATCTTTATGTGTATTTCTAACTTCAATGTAATATCCAAAAACATTATTAAATGATATTTTTAATGAAGAAATACCTGTAGCTTCAGATTCTCTCTTTTCAATTCCTTCCAAAAATTCTTTTCCAGAAGTTGAAATAGCTCTAAGTTCATCCAATTCGAGATTTATTCCTTTAGCAATTGCATTTCCTTTTGCAATAGCAACTGGAGCATCTTGATTTAAAGTGGTTTTAATTTTCTCTCTCAATAAATCGCAGCTGTGTAAATTATCCCCAATAACTCTAACTGCTTCTTGTTTACTTTCTAATGCTAAAGTTTTTACAGGAATAATGGCATCTAATGATTCTTTAAGATAAATAATTTCTCTTGGCGAAACTTTTCCTGTGGCAATTTTAGAAATCAGTCGTTCTAAATCAGAAATTTGTTTTATTTGATTCTGAATTTTATTTAAAATATCTAAATTATCTTTTAAATAGGAAACTACTTCGTGACGACTTTTTATTTTATCTGCATCTTTTAAAGGTAATGCCAACCATCTTTTTAATAATCTTCCACCCATTGGCGAAAGCGTTTTATCTATTACATCTAATAATGTTACAGCGTTTGGATTATAACTATGATACAATTCTAGATTTCTAATTGTAAATCGGTCCATCCAAACATAGGCATCTTCTGCAATACGTTGAATATTTGTAATGTGTTGAACTTTATTGTGTTGAGTTTCTGATAAATAATATAAAATAGCACCGCAAGCAACAATTCCATCTGGTAATTCTTCTATTCCAAAACCTTTTAAAGAATTAGTTTGAAAATGATTGGTTAAGGTTTCAAAGGCATAATCTTCTTTGTAAATCCAATCTTCAAGGTAAAATGTATTAAAATCTTCGCCAAAACTTGAAGCAAATTGACTTTTATTATTCTTTTGAATTAAAATTTCACTTGGACTAAAATTTTGAAGTAGCTTATCAATATATTCTACATTTCCTTGTGCTGTAAGGAATTCACCTGTTGAAACATCGAGAAATGCAATTCCCAAATTTAATTTTCCAAAGAAAATTGCTGCCAAAAAATTATTAGATTTAGATTGTAAAACCTCATCATTCATTGAAACTCCTGGAGTAACTAATTCTGTTACGCCGCGTTTAACAATAGTTTTGGTCATTTTAGGATCTTCAAGCTGATCGCAAATGGCAACCCGAAGTCCAGCTTTAACTAATTTAGGTAAATAAGTATTGATTGAATGATGTGGAAATCCTGCCAACGCTGTTTCTGTTGCCGAACCTGCACCTCTTTTAGTTAAGGTAATTCCTAAAATTTTAGAAGCACGAACGGCATCATCACCAAATGTTTCATAAAAATCGCCAACTCTAAAAAGCAAACACGCATCAGGATATTTTCTTTTTTTCTCGTTGTATTGCTTCATTAATGGCGTTTCTTTTACCTCTTTTTCTTTGGATGACAATGTGATTTCGATTTTAAATTAAGTCCACGAATTTAATTATTTAAAATGGAAAATTACCATTAACATTTCATTTAATAAAAAATTGCTTTTCATTGTGAATGGAATTATTTTTTTTAACTAAATTTGCTTAATTAAAAAATTATAAAAATAATTAAGATGAAAAAAATAGTACTTGTTGCGTTATTAGCAATTTTCAGTTTAACTACTGCAAATGCTCAAACTAAAGCTAAAAAAACTAAGAAAGCTGTTACTTCTAAAGTTGCTACACCAAAAACTCCTACAGTTGAAGGTGCAGGAATGCTTTTTGAAAGTGATGTGATAGATTATGGAACAATTCCTCATAATGCTGATGGAAAAAGAGAATTTGTATTTGTAAATAATGGAAATAAACCATTAATTATTACAAGCGCAAATGGTTCTTGTGGTTGTACTGTGCCAACTTATCCTAAAGAGCCAATTGCTCCAGGAGAAAAGGCAGTTATTGGTGTAAAATATGACACAAACAGAGCTGGTCAACCATTTGAAAAAACTATAACGTTAAAAAGTAATGCTGTGCAAGGAGAAACTAAACTTTTAACAATTAAAGGAACTGTTTTACCTGCTGCAACTACACCAGTTGTAGAAACTACAAAAAGCTAAATTTAAAAATATAGAGTACAAAAACCACGTAATATGCGTGGTTTTTTTTATTGAATTTATTATGAGAAAACTTGAAAATAGTGAACTAGAAAGAAAAAGTGTTGCAGATTTTAAAAATTCAATAAAAACTCCAATTATAATTATTCTTGATGATATAAGAAGTTTAAATAATATTGGTTCGGTTTTTAGAACATCTGACGCTTTTTTAATTGAAAAAATTTATTTGTGTGGAATAACTGCAATTCCGCCAAACAAAGAAATTCATAAAACGGCACTTGGCGCAACAGAAACAGTAGATTGGGAATATCATAGTAATGTTTTAGAAATAATTTCTAAATTAAAAGAAGATTCAATAACTGTTTTAGCAATTGAGCAAGTTGAAAATTCAATAATGTTAAATAATTTTACTCCAATTCAAGACAACAAATATGCTTTAGTTTTTGGAAATGAAGTGTATGGCGTTTCTCAAGAAGCAATTAAACTTTGCAATGGAACATTAGAAATTCCGCAATTGGGAACCAAACATTCTTTAAATATTGCTGTAAGCGCAGGAATTGTTGTTTGGGATTTATTTCAAAAGATGAAACGCTAATTGAGTTTCTTTTTAATTTCATTTAAAATAAAAATATAATCTTCTTGATTTTTTAAAAAATCCAACTCTGAAACATCAATAATTAAAACATTTAAATCTTTTTGAGTTTTTATATAATCTAAATAACCATTGTTAATTTTATCTAGATATTCTGCAGGAATTTCTTGCTCATAACTTCTTCCTCTACGTTTTATGTTTTGTAAAAGTCGCTCTGTATTTTGATACAAATAAATATACAAATCAGGTTTTGGCATTTCTTTATAAATAATGTCAAACAATGTTTTGTATAATCTAACTTCGTCTTCGGCAAGCGTAACTTTAGCAAATATTAACGATTTAAAAATGTGATAATCGGCAATTATAAAATCTTTAAAAAGGTCAAACTGCGCTAAATCATCTGATATCTGTTGGTATCTATCTGCCAAAAAAGACATTTCTAGCGGAAAAGCATAACGGTTTTGATCTTTATAAAATTTAGGCAAAAATGGATTATCTGCAAAGCGTTCTAAAACTGTTTTGGCATTAAAATCTTCTGCAATTTTGGTTGTTAATGTAGTTTTTCCTGCGCCAATATTTCCTTCAATAGCAATGTAATTAAACTGTTCTAATTTAATTTTTGATAATGGAGCATTTAGTTTTTGAAGTTTAACACAACTAGATTTATCAATACAAATTGAAATTAATTCTGAAATTGATTTTTGCAAAATAGGATGTTTCCAATCTGCTACAACTTCTTTCATTGGCACAATTACAAATAATCTATCTTGTAAATGTTTGTGCGGAATTTGTAAATTATCAGACACAAAAACGTCTTCATCAATAGAAATAATGTCAATATCAATTATTCTTGCTTGATATTCTTTACTTTCATTTCTTGTTCTTCCAAGTTTTTTTTCAATCTTTAAACAACTTTTTAAAACTTTTTGAGCATTTTTATAGGTATGAATTAATACGCAACAATTATAAAAAGAATCGCTTTTAAAACCCCAAGAATCAGATTCGTACAACGAAGAAACTTTTACTATTGTTCCAACTTCGTTATGCAACATTTCAATACATTGATCAATATTTTCTTGACGATTGCCAAGATTACTGCCAAGAGAAAGTACAATATTGTGTTGCTTGTTCATACTTGGCAAAATAACTAAAAGAATTTTAGAAATAAAGTATATTTGTAGCTTCTGTTGATAACTATTTTTGTGAAAACTTTAAGTTAATGATTTGTAACAAATTGAGTTTTTAACTACTAATATAGAAAAAGAATAAAGTATGAGATTTTTAGGAAATGTTTTGGCCACAATTGTTGGTTTGTTTGTATTTATAATGATATGTTTTTTCGGATTATTGTTAATTGGCGCTTTGTTTGGTAATTCAGATGAAACCGTTCAAGTAAAGAGTAATTCAGTTATAGAATTAGATTTATCTAAAATTAATAATGATTATGCTGGAAAAGTAAATTATAAAGACTTTGATTTCTTTAAAGCCAAACACGATGGATTATTTGATGTTATAAAGGCAATTGAATATGCTAAAACAGATGATAAAATTAAAGGAATTTCTATTTTAAATAATACGTCAGCTTTAGGATTAGCTCAAACAAAAGCACTTAGAGATGAACTGGAAAGCTTTAAAAAATCTGGAAAGTTTGTTTATTCTTATGCAGATTATTATTCGCAACGCGATTATTATTTAAACTCGGTTGCAAATACTATGTATATTAATCCAATTGGCGAATTAGAATTTAAAGGATTGTCTGCCGAGATTATGTTTTTTAAAGATTTTCAAGAAAAATCTGGTGTAAAGGTAGAGGTAATTCGTCACGGAAAATACAAAAGTGCGGTGGAACCATTTTTAGAAAATAAAATGAGTGATGCCAACAGAGAACAAACTACAGCATTACTAAATTCTGTATGGAATTCTGTAATTTCTGAAGTTTCTAAAAGTAGAAATGTAACTGTAGAACGATTGAATTTAGTTGCCAACGGATTGCTTGCAAGAACTCCAGAAATGGCTAAAAATGAGAAGCTTATTGATAAAATTGCTTATGAAGATGTGTATCATTCTGATATTAAAAAAGTATTAAAAATTAATGAAGATGAAGATTATGATTCGGTTTCAATTGAAGATTATGCAGAGAAAGTTGCTACAAACTCTATAAACTTCGATGCTAAAGATAAAATTGCAGTAATTTATGCTCAAGGCGAAATACAAAGTGGCGAAGGCGATGTAACAATTATTGCCGAAGGTGCAATGCGAAGATCATTACAAGAAGCAAGAAAAGATAAAAATGTTAAAGCAATTGTACTTAGAATTGATAGTCCTGGCGGAAATGCATTAACATCTGAATTAATTTGGAGAGAAATTGAATTAACTAAAAAGGTAAAACCAGTTGTAGTTTCTATGGGAAATTATGCCGCATCTGGCGGTTATTACATTGCTTGCAACGCAGATAAAATATTTGCAGAAGAAAATACAATAACTGGTTCTATAGGCGTTTTTGGAATGTTACCAAATTTTTCGCAAGCCACAAACAAACTGGGAATTAACACCGAAATTGTAAAAACACACGAAAATGCCTCTGGATATTCACCATTTAAACCATTAGATGAAAATTATAGAAGTTTTGCACAAGAAGGAGTTGAAAAAATATATTCAACATTTGTAAACCGAGTTGCAACTGGAAGAAAAATGACATTTGAACAAGTTGATGCCATTGGTCAAGGTAGAGTTTGGACAGGTTCAGATGCTTTAAAAATTGGTTTAGTTGATAAAATTGGCGGATTGGATGAAGCAATAAAAGAAGCTGCAAAACTAGGAAAAACATCTAAATATAGAACACAAGATTTTCCAGAGTTTGAAAAAGATTTTGGCGATTTTCTAGAAAATTTTGGTTTAGCGCAAAGCAAAGAAAAACTTATAAAAGAAGAACTTGGCGACGAAAATTATTTAATTCTTCAACGAATTAAACAAATTACATCACAAAAAGGAGTTATGGCAAGAATGACTTATGAGATGAAAATTCAGTAGGTTACAACATTTATAAATCAATCCGTTTAATTTATTAAAACGGATTTTTTATTTCAAAAACTAAATTATATAATCTTTTAAGAAAAAATTACAAATCTAAACCTACAGAAAACACTATTTTTACAAATTAAAGGCACATTTTTTGTTAAACCTTTTTACAAAATCTATAGTTATGGTTAAGAAAATTTTAAAAATAGTTGGAATTGTATTATTACTACTTATTGTTGCGGCATTTGCAATTCCTTATTTATTTGAAGATCAAATAAAAGCTAAAATTGCAAAATCTATTAACGAAAATCTTGATGCTAAAGTAGCTTTCGCAGATGCTGATCTGAGTTTGTTTAAAGGTTTTCCGCAAGCAAATGTTTCAATAACAAAATTATCTATAATTAATAAAGCACCATTTCTTGGAGATACTTTGGTTTCATTTGAAGAATTAAATTTAAAAATGTCTATTAAAGAATTGTTTAAAAGTGATGATGAAACTATGAATATTGAATCTTTTTCGTCTAAAAACGGATTGGTAAATATAATTTTTAACAAAGATGGAATTGGTAATTATGACATTGCATTGAAAAATCAAGACAAAAAAGATGGAGGAAAAAGTAAACCTCTTGCATTAAAAATTAATGATTATAAGGTAGAAAATTTTAAGTTTAAATACTTTGATGAATCTTCTAAAATTAAAATGGTTCTTGATAGTATAAATCATTCTGGAACTGGAGATTTTGCAAATGATATTTTAGATTTAGATACCAAAACCACAGCCACTATTTCTTTAGATATGGACAAGGTGAATTATATGAATAAATTAAAAATTTCATTAGATGCAGTTTTAGGAATTGATTTAAAAAATAGCAAATATACTTTTAAAGACAATGTTGCAAAAATTAACGAATTGCCATTAAAATTTAACGGATTTATTCAATTAATTGATGCTGGACAACAATATGATTTAACTTTTAACACGCCAACTTCTTCGTTTAAAAACTTCCTAGCATTGATTCCTTCTGCATATGCAAGTAAACTTGATAATGTAAAAACTACTGGCGATTTTACAGTTACTGGTTTTGCAAAAGGTTTATTTTCGGATAATTCTGTGCCTAAATTTAATGTTGCCATTGCTTCTCACAATGCTTCGTTTCAATATCCGAGCTTGCCAAAATCGGTTCAAAATATTGTAATTGATACTAAAATAATAAACGAAACTGGATTATTAAATGACACTTTTATAAATTTAGACAAACTTTCTTTTGCAATAGATCAAGATGTTTTTAACGCCAAAGCAACTATAAAAAATGTTGCCGAAAATGCTTTGATTGATGCTGCTTTGAAAGGAACAATTAATCTTGGAAATCTATCTAAGGCGTATCCAATTAAACTAGACAAGCCACTTTCTGGAATATTAAAAGCAGATGTTACAACTAAATTCGATATGAAATCGGTAGAAAATTCGCAATATGAAAACATAAATAATGCAGGCACAATGTCTCTTTCTGGTTTTAAATATGCCGATGAAAACGGTAAAACAATGAATATTAATACTGCAATGGTAACTTTTAATCCAAGTAGAGTTAACCTTGAAGAATTTAAAGCTACAACTGGAAAAACAGATTTAAATGTGACTGGAGTTTTAGAAAATTTTTACGGATTTGTATTTAGAAATCAAGAGTTAAAAGGAAATTTTAACTTGAATTCCAATCAAATTGCAGTTGCTGATTTTATGACAACATCACAACCTAAAGCCAATACAACAGCAGCAAAAACTGAAGCAATGAAAATTCCTGCGTTTTTAAATTGTACGCTAACGGCAAATGCAACTACGGTTTTGTATGACAATTTAACTTTGAAAAATGTATCTGGTAAATTAATTGTAAAAGATCAAAAAGTTACTTTACAGAATGTAAAATCGAATATTTTTGGTGGAATGATAGGAATAAACGGAGATGTTTCTACCAAAGAAAAAACGCCAAAATTTAATATGAATTTGAATTTGAATCAAGTTGATATTGCTCAATCGTTTACTCAATTGGATATGTTGAAAAAGATTGCTCCAATTGCTGGAATTATAAACGGAAAAATAAATTCGACAATAAAACTTTCTGGAAACCTTGATGCAACAGAGATGACACCAGATTTAAAATCGTTAACTGGCGATTTATTGGGTCAACTATTATCTACAACTGTAAATTCTAGTAATTCAACTTTGTTGAGTGCATTGGATAGTAATTTGAATTTTATTGATTTGAAAAAATTAAATTTGAATGATTTAAAAGCGGCAATTACTTTTAAAGATGGAAAAGTAAATGTAAAACCATTCGATATAAAATATCAAGACATAAAAGCAACAATTGGCGGAACGCACAGCTTTGACCAAATTATGAATTACACATTAAAACTAGATGTTCCTGCAAAATATTTAGGTACAGAAATTAATAATTTAATAGCTAAACTTACTCCAGCTGATGCAAATAAATTGGACAATATTCCAATAAATGCTTCTATTTTAGGATCATTTTCTCAGCCAAAAATTTCTACCGATTTAAAAACTGCCACAACAACTTTGACAAATAACTTAATCAAACAACAAAAAACAAAATTAATTGGCAAAGGAAAAACAGAACTTGAAAAATTAATTGATAAAAATAAAAAACAAGGCGACACTACTAAAACCAAACTTCCTGTAACTAAAGACGAAGTTAAAACCAAAGCCAAAGATTTACTAAACGGTTTGTTTAAAAAGAAAAAACAAGATACCATTAAAAAACCTTAAAAATTAAAACGCTAGGAATTTCTTTGCGTTTTTTTATACCTCAATTTTTACAACATAACCTTCAAAAGTGCGAACATTAAAAACAGTTCCGTCTTCAAATAGTAAATATTGTCCTTTTATGCCTTTTAATTTGCCAGAAAAATTCGGTGATTTATCAAGATTTAAACTGGAAACTTTTTTTGGATATTCTAAAACTGGAAAATGCATTTGATATAAATCTTCCTTTGTAGTATAAAAATATTCCTTAACTTCATTGGGAATTAAATGTTCTAATTTTAATCGTTCTGCAATTAAATCTACATTTTCAAACTCGTTTTTTAGCATTTTTTGCCAATTGGTTTTATCAGCATAATGACTTTTTAAGGCAACTTCTGTAATTCCTGCTAAATATCTGTTGGGAACTTCTACAATTGCAATTGCTTCTACTGCGCCTTGATCTATCCAACGAGTTGGCACTTGTGTAATTCTTGTAACCCCAACTTTAACTTCGCTAGACAATGCTAAATAAACAATATGTGGTTGCAATTGCACTCGTTTTTCATAGTCTAAATCTCTGTCTTCAATTTCTAAATGTGCTGTGCTTAACTCTGGTTTCATAATCCAATCGCCAGCCGAAGCACTACTCATAAAGCAATCGTAACAAAAACCTTGACGAAAAATTTTCTTCTTTTTTCCACAATTTAAACATTGATAACCTTGAAATTGAATTTCTAAATTTTTATTTAGTAACTGATTCAAATTGAGAAAACTATTTTCAAAAACCAAGTAATATTCAATAGGATTAGAAAATTCTGTTTGCATTTTAGTTAGAACACCTTCGTAAGTCATAAAGATTTAAGATTATTGATTAACGATTTTAGATTTTAGATTTAGTACTTATAAACTTTAATTATTGATTTAATTTAGAATTGTTTTGAAAAAAACACTATTTTTATACTTTACAAATTTAGCATTTGTTAATCAAATTTCAAATCTAAAATCAGCAATATAACATCTAAAATCAACAATCTTTAATGCCTTTTCCAATAATAAATTCTATAGCAACTTGGTTTTTAAAACAACGCATTCATCAGATTGAGTTGTTTTTAAAATATCCTAACGAAGTGCAAGAAGAACTCTTGATGAATTTAATTCGTCAGGCAGAGGAAACCGTTATAGGAAAACAATACGATTATAAATCTATTAAAAATTATACTGCTTTCGCAGAAAGAATTCCGGTTTCTACCTACGAAGATTTGGAACCAATGATAGAATTAACTCGAAAAGGAGCGCAAAATGTATTTTGGAATACGCCAATAAAATGGTTTGCCAAATCTAGCGGAACTACCAATGCCAAAAGCAAATTTATTCCTGTAAGTAACGAAGCATTAGAGGATTGCCATTTTAAAGGAAGCAAAGATTTGTTGTGTATGTACTTAAACAACAACGAAAATTCTGAAATGTTTTTAGGTAAAAGTCTTCGTCTTGGCGGAAGTTCTCAAATTTATGAAAATAACAATTCATCGTTTGGAGATTTATCGGCAATATTGATAGAAAATATGCCAATGTGGGCAGAATTTAGTAGTACGCCAAGCAATAAAACATCGTTAATGAGCGAATGGGAAACCAAACTTGACGCTATTATTAACGAAACAAAAAATGAAAATGTTACAAGTTTTGCTGGTGTACCTTCATGGATGTTGGTTTTATTAAATAAAATTTTAACCGAAACTAAAAACACCAATTTATTTGATCTTTGGCCAAATCTTGAAGTTTATTTTCATGGTGGCGTAAATTTTGAACCTTACAAAGAACAATATCAAAATATTTTACCCAATAAGGATTTTAAATATTATGAAATTTATAATGCTTCGGAAGGATTTTTTGCCATTCAAGATTTAAATTATTCCAATGATTTATTATTGATGTTGGATTACGGAATTTTTTATGAATTTATTCCAATGGATACTTTTGGCACACCTAATCAAAAAGTAATTCGATTGGCAGATGTAGAATTATTTAAAAATTATGCTATTGTAATTACTACCAATGCTGGACTTTGGCGTTATATGATTGGAGATACAATTAGATTTACTTCTTTAAAACCTTACAGAATTCGAGTTTCTGGAAGAACAAAACACCACATAAATGTTTTTGGAGAAGAATTGATGGTAGAAAATACTGATAAGGCAATTGCACAAACTTGCTCTCAATTAAATAGTGAAGTAAAAGATTATACAGTTGCTCCTATTTTTATGAAAAACAAAGAAAAAGGCGCACACGAATGGATGATTGAATTTAAAAAACATCCAACAGATATTTTACTTTTTCAAAAAGCATTAGACGAAAATTTGCAAACGATAAATTCTGACTACGAAGCCAAACGATACAATAATATGACATTAAATGAGTTAACAATAAATGTAGCTCGTGAAAATTTATTTTATGATTGGTTAAAAGAAAATGACAAATTGGGCGGACAACACAAAATACCAAGATTGTCAAATCAACGTGATTATTTGGAGCAGTTGAAGGAAATGCAGGTTGCGGTTAGGAATTAATATGGGAAGGAATATTTTATTTTTTTTAGGTTTTTTAATTGGTGGTTTTTTAATTGGATTAGGATGTAATTATGTAGATAAAAATGGCTCTGATAAATATTTCATTTCTATTTTATCTTTACTTGGTTTAATAATAATTTCATTTATTACTTATACTTTTCTAATAAATAATCCATCAAAAATTTCAATTCTTTTTATATTTATTTATAGTTTACTATTATTTATTTTTGGTCAATATGTTTCCCAAATTTCTAATAATCACATACAAAATACTGAAAATGAATTTATTCAAATGACACCAACAATTGGGACACCAATATATTATGGAACTAGCATTTCTCTATTTTTTATTAGTTTGGTTAAACTTATAAAGAAATAATTATATAAATTTGTATTATGAAACAAGTAGTTGTAAATATTCAAGATAACAGATATTCATTTTTTTTAGAATTAATGAAAAGTATGGATTTCGTTTCAATCAATGAAGAAGTAGATTGGTTTGAAATTTCATCAGAAAGTGACAAAAAATTAATTCAAAAAGGTATTGATGATATTGAAAACGGTAGAATTCATTCTCACCAAGATGTAATGAAAATGGGTAAAAAGAGGATTTTAGAATTAAAAGACAATAAATGAATGTAATCTGGTCTTCGCTTGCAAAAGAATATTATATAAATATTATTGAGCAACTTTTTGAAAAATGGAATGTTGTAATTGTTGAAGATTTCGATTCTGATTTAAATAAATTAATCAAAAATATTTCGAATTTTAATCATATTTGTCCAAAATCAAAAGTTATTAATTTACATAAATGTATAGTTAACAAAAATATTTCATTGATTTATAGAATTCAAAATGAATCTATAGAAATAGTTACATTACTATTTAATAAATCTAATCATTTATACTAATGAAAAAATTTATCACACTAATTATACTATTCGTTTTATATTCTTGTGGTTCATCTCATCCAGGAAGAGTTTGTGGTGGTCGTGGTGGACAACGCAATGTGGAAAACACAATTAAAAAAGAAACTAAAATTACACCAATACTAAAAAGAAATTCATAGAAATACTTTTTTAAAACTGTTAGTTGTAACTACCTTTGCATTTCAAATTACCTTCTTTTGAAAACCAAACTCTATAGTTCTCTTTTCTGCGTAGCATTTTTTTGGGGAACAACTTTTTTAGGAATTAGAATTGGTTTAGAAACTATTCCGCCGTTTATTCTTGCTGGTTTACGAAATATAATTTCTGGATTAATCATTTTAATTTACATTTTATATACTAAGAAATTTGAAGTATTAACTATTTCTCAAATTTTAAGATGTTTATTACTTTCACTTTTAATGATAGTTTTCGCAAACGGATTAACTACTTATTCTGAAAAATATATTACAAGTGGTTTGGCATCAATAATTTCTACTTTATCACCGTTTTTTGTCTTAGTTTTAAATTTAATTTTGGGTAACGAAAAAATTTCGAGCAAAACAATTGTTGGAATTTTTCTTGGAATGATTGGGATATTTTTAATCTATCAAAACAACTTAATAGAACTATTAAATCCAGAATATAGAATAGGAATTTTAGCCATTTTAATTGCAGTTTTATCTTGGGCAATTGGAACAATTATAACTAAAAAAGGACAACGAAAACCTGCTTCAATGTTAATGAATATTTGTGTTCAAATGTTGTTTGCATCAGTAATTTTAACTTCTATTCAATTCTACATAACTCCAACAATTGCAACTGAACATTGGTCGTTTAGAAGTGTTTTTGCCGTTTTTTATCTAGCCATTTTTGGATCAGTAATTGGATATATTGCTTATAATTATTTAATGACGCAATTGCCATCGACCAAAGTTGCTATTTTATCTTATGTAAATGTAGTTGTAGCTCTGTTTTTAGGTTGGTTAATTCTTGATGAAGTCATTACTTTAAAAATTATTTTTGCCACAGCTTTAATACTTTCTGGCGTTTTTATTGTGAATTTTAAATCGCTTAAAAAAAATTAATTTAACATTAAAACATTTTTTTAACCATTAAGGCATTAAGAAAATTAAGTTATTAAACGCTATCAGAAGCTATATTTTTATTCTGAAAAATTAATTTTGAAAATCATTGTAACATTTTTTATTGATTGAAGTCTTATTTGTAATCAATCAAAATCAATCACAATGAAATCAAATCCTCACTTTCGCAAAAGTGTTTCTGTATTTAATTATTTGAAACACAAAATTTACTTTTTTATTAAAACAGTTTGTCTCAAATCATCATTTGAAGCGCAAAAACTTGTTTTAATTCCAAATTTTGTTCAATAATTAAACAAACCAACTTATGAAAAATCAAATTTTAGTTCTTGCATTTTTATTTACAACTATTTTGAATGCACAAGAAACAACAACAGATACAATCAAGAAAAAAGAAATCATTCTTGACGAAGTAAAAGTTACTACCAAGAAAAAGTATATAAAAATTGATTCAGACAAAACTACAGTTGCAGTAAAAGACAATGCAATGTTAAATAGTGGAAGTAGTCTTGAAGCAGTTAAAAAATTACCAGGCGTAATTACATCGCCAACAGGAAGTATAACACTAAACGGAAAAGGAGTTACTATTTATGTTGATGGTGCACCAAGTACTTTATCTGGTACTGATTTGCAAAATTATTTAAATTCGTTACCAGCAAATGCTATTGAAAAAGTAGAATTAATTTACAATCCTGGCGCAGCTTATGATGCCAATGCAAGTGGTTCAATTATAAATATTGTTACAAGTTCTAAAAGATTAAAAGGTATTAATGCCAGTTTTAATATTAATTATAATTTTAATAAATACCAAAAACCAAGTCCGCAATTTCTTTTAAACGGAAAAGAAAAAAACCTGAGTTGGCAAACAATGTTGGGTTATAATTATATTGATGGCGAAAATCGTTCTAACAATGAACAAAAATTTACTGCTTTTAATCCGAATAAAATTTTGTTGCAAAAAAACCTAACTGTTAGTACCAATAGAAATTTATATTTTAGAGTTGGAACCAATTACAAATTAACTTCTAAATCGAATTTACTTTTTAATTATAACGGAAATTATGCTAACGATAGAAATGTTTTTGATGCAAGTACAACTGGTGATAACATTAATTATTTTAACGAAGGTGTTACAAAAAACAAGAGCAATAATCACGAGTTGAGTTTGCAATTTAAAACCAAACTTGATACTATTGGAAGAACATTAGACATTACAGGTTTTAGTAATTTCTTTGACAAAAAACCTATTACAAATTCTAATGCGGTTGATAATTTAACCAATACCAATTCTTTTAATAATGGAACTATTGATTTTAATTTGGTTAATTCTTATTTGAAATTTGATTTTGCAATACCGTTTGAAAAAATGAAATTTTCAATTAATACTGGTGGAAAATTCAACTCATTGAAAGTAAAAAACAATGGAAAATATTTTACAAATTCTGGAACTGATGCAATAGATTTTGACTACAACGAAAACAATATTGCCGTTTATGCGGAAGCCAGAAAGAAAATTAAAAAATTTAGTTTTACAGCAGGATTACGTTATGAAAACTTTGATGTAGAGCGTGTTACAAATACAATTGTTGGAAAAATAAAGTTTAAAAACAATAATTTATTTCCCAATTTAAGTGCCATTTATGAAGTTAACGATAATGTAAATGTATCTGCATCTTATTCTAAAAAAATTAGTCAACCCAATTATAATAATTTAGATCCAAATAATAGTTCTAACTTTGATCAGTACAATTCATCGCAAGGAAATTTGTTTTTAAATCCTACTTTTTTTGATAATTACGAGTTTAAAATTTCGGCTTTTCAGTTTGTACAATTGGGAATGAATTATACCAATTCTAAAGATAATAATTTGTTTGTTTTTAATGCCGACGCCAATGCGACTGAACCAATTAGTAACCAAACGTTTCAACAATTTGAAAAATTTGGAACTTTTAGTGCTTATGCTTCGTTTCCAATTCCATTAGATTATTTCTTAAAAGGAAAAGAAGAATTTAAAAATAGAATGAACGATATGGACAAGATGAATTATATCTTCTTGAATATCAATTACATAAAATCTGACATAAAAGGTTATGTTTTTCCATATACCAATAAAGCCATTTGGAATTATGCTGCGCAAGCACAATTTATTTTGCCTTACGGAATTAAAAATTCTATGACTTATTATATTTTACCAACAGGAAACTGGGAAATTTATAAAGTAATTAAACCAATTCAGCAATTTGATATTTCATTCAACAAAGATTTTATGGATAAAAAATTAAAAATAGGATTGCATTGTTTTGATGTTTTTAATTCCAATCAAATTAATGCTTTAATTGCTGGACAAAATCTTGAAACTACTTTTAGACAAAAGCAAGATACACGAACTTTTAGAATTTCGTTAACCTACAACTTTGGAAATTTAAAATTACAAAAAGAAAACACCGACATTCAAACTGAAAAAGTAAAAAGTGGTGGTGGATTAGTAAAATAGAAAATTTGAGTTATTTATT
>NZ_JAYUPK010000075.1:0-21441 GCF_043760115.1 Flavobacterium sp. | reverse complement strand
TATTTTCAATGGACATTTTTTTTGTAATGTACGCTCTTGAAAATGGGTAAAGTTATATTGTGATTTTCTTTATGATTTTAAATTTGAAAATTCTTACGAATTGTTTCTTCTAAAATTTTTATCATTAAAATTACTATTGTTGTTTCCGTTAAACTTTGGCGATGATGTTTCTGAATTAAATTTTGGCAAACTTGCTTCTTCTGTTTTACTACTTGGCTCTATTAGTGTGTTTAATTCTGTAATTTCATTACTTGTTAAATCTCTATAACGACCAAGTGGAACATCTAGTGAGATATTTATAATTCGAGTTCTTTTTAATGCAGTAACTTCATAATCAAGGTATTCGCACATTCTACGAATCTGTCGGTTTAAACCTTGTGTTAATATAATTTTAAATACATTGTTACTAACTTGTTCAACTTTACATTTTCTGGTAATGGTTTCTAGAATTGGAATTCCGTTAGCCATTCTTTCTATAAATCTATCGGTTATTGGACGATTTACGGTTACAATATATTCTTTTTCGTGATTGTTTCTTGCGCGAAGTATTTTGTTTACGATATCACCATCGTTAGTCATAAATATCAATCCTTCACTGGCTTTGTCTAATCTTCCAATTGGAAAAATGCGTTGCGAATAATTAATATAATCTATAATATTGTCTCTAACGTCTAGGTTTGTAGTGCATTCTATTCCTGATGGTTTATTGAATGCTAAGTAAATTGGTTTTTCGGTTTTTTCTCTAATTAATTTTCCGTCAACTCTAACTTCGTCATTTGGTGTTACTTTGGTTCCCATTTCTGGAATTATTCCGTTTATGGTTACACGACCGTTTTCTATAAGTTTATCTGCTTCTCTTCTTGAGCAAAAGCCAGTTTCTGATAAAAATTTGTTCAATCGTGTTAATTTTTCTTCCATTGTGCAAAGATAGTTTTTTATGATTGAAGAAGGAAGAGTTTTAGATGGAAGATGGAAGTGAGAAGATTTTTGATTTAAAAATTTTGATTGTAGATTTATGATTTTAAATAAATTAAATTTCATAAATAAATATTCCAAAAGAAAATCTCTAGTCCAGAGTGCATGGATAAACAAATTGTTTTTTTCTAACAATTTTTTAGGAAGGAATGCTGGAAGAAGCCATTATAAATAAAGACCAAACGTTTATGCTTCTTCTAAAAAAGCTAAAATTTTTGTGTACAATTCGTCGCTGTGCAAGCTGTGTCCAAGTTGTGAGGTTTCTATAAATGTGACATTTTTAAAACCTTTGGCAAATTTTTTTCCTTCTTCAAATGCTACAACTTTGTCGTTTACATCGTGTGCAACTAGTGTTTTTAATGGAAGATTTTGAGCAAATTTTTCTCCAGAAAAATCGTTAACTTTTATATTAAATTTGTCTTCAAACTTCTTTAGCATTAAGGTTTTAACTTTATTGTTTAAGCTTAACATTTGAAGGTAATTTTGTAATATATTTTTTAAATCGGAAGGTGCGCCAAGCAGAACCAATTTTTTAATAATTGTGTTTGGATATTTTACCTGATGATATACGCAAGCTGCGCCACCAATGGAATGTCCAATTAAAATGTGTGGTTTGTATTTTTGTATAGCAATTTCTAGAAACTCAGTGTAAAGTGGTACATTAAATTCTTTTCCCGAACTTAAACCGTGCGCTGGAGCATCAATTGCAATTATGGTTTTGCCAGTTTTTTTTAGGTAAGGCAAGGTTTTTTTCCAGCGAGATGCGTTGCTTTCCCAACCATGAACTAGTAAAATTACTTCATCGTTTCCTCTCCAAGTATACGTTTGAAATTTATGATGTTGGTATTCTAATGTTTCTTGAATTGCAGTTGCAAGAGTTTTTGGAATATTTTCTAGTAAAATTCTACCTTTTCGTGGTTGACTAAAGATAGAGTAGGCAAGGTGTTTGGCTTTTTCTGGTGCAAAAAAACTTAAAAAATTAATATACAATCCAAGGGATTTTGTAAGAAGGAAGTATTGTAGCTTTTTCAAATGATTTTTTTTGAAAGTAATTATATTTTTATAAAGGTATAAATTTTATAAAAAAAAACCACGCTATTAACGTGGTTTGTATTTTACATTTTTGCGAAAAGTTTTTCCATTTTTTCTTTCTCTTCATCGGCAAGAGCTGCATCAACTAATATTCTTCCTGAATGTTCGTCGGTGATAATTTTTTTACGAGCTGCAATTTCTACTTGAATTTGTGGCGGAATTGTAAAAAATGATCCGGCAGAAGCACCACGTTCTATACAAACAACAGCCAAACCATTGCGAACAGAACCACGAATTCTTTTGTAAGCTGCAAGTAAACGCTCTTCAATTAATCCTTCGTATTCTCCAGATTTTTGAGAAAGAAACGTTTCTTCTTTTTGAGTTTCAGACATTATATCGCTTAACTCTGCTTTTTTATGTTTTAAATGTGTAGATTTTTGTTCTAATTTTTCTTTAGAACTAGAAACAACTTCTTTTTTGTGTTCAATAGAAGCTTTCATCTCTTTTATTTGCTTTTCTGTCAATTGAATTTCAAGTTCTTGAAATTCAACTTCTTTAGTCAACGAGTTAAATTCTCTATTGTTACGAACGTCTTTTTGTTGTTCGGTATATTTTTTTATTGCAAGTTGATGATTTTCAATTGCATTTTTCTTAGATTTAATACTGTCTTCAATAGTTACTAAATCGCTTTGTAATTTTTCTAAACGTGTAGTTAATCCAGCTACTTCATCTTCTAAATCTTCAACTTCTAAAGGCAATTCACCTCTTACGTTTCTAATTTCGTCAATTCTTGTATCTATAATTTGTAAATCATATAGCGCTCTTAATTTTTCTTCAACGCTTAATTCTTTTGTAGTAGCCATATTTTAAAAGTACTTTACTGGATTTGTATTTTCTTGTGATAAAACAATTTTTACTTGTTCTAATAAAGGTGCAAAATTAGTAATTTTTTCTTTAAGAAAATCAACAATATAATCTTTTGTATATCTTTCGCTTTCAAAATGTCCAATATCTGCTATAAGTATTTGATTTTCAGATTCATAAAACTGATGATATTTTAAATCGGCAGTTAAAAAAGCATTTGCACCTTGCGCAATAGCATTTGCTATAGCAAAACTACCTGAACCACCAAGAACAGCGACTTTTTGAACATTTTTTTCTAAAAATTTACTGTGTCTTATTCCGCCACATTGCATTTTGTCTTTTACGAATTGAAGAAAATCTCTTTCAGATAATGGCGTTTCTAGCTCGCCAATCATTCCTAAACCAATGTTTTGATGTGCGTTTCGAATGTCATAAACTTCGTAGGCAACTTCTTCATAAACGTGATTAGAGAATAATGCTTTTAAAATTTTAGATTGTAAGTGTTTTTCAAATGTTACTTCAATTTTTATTTCATCAGTTTGTGTTAGTTCGCCTTTTTTTCCAACTACAGGATTGCTATTTTCGTTTCCTTGATAGGTAGAAAATCCGTTAGAATTAAAACTACAATTTTCATAATTTCCAATTGTTCCTGCGCCAGATTGAAACAATGAGTTTCTAAGTTTGTCTGCATTTTCTGGAGTTGTATAGGTTATTAATTTCTGAATAAAATTAGTTTTCGGAATTAATATCTTGCAGTTTTTTAATCCTAAAGCATCACAAAAAATCTTGTTTACACCATTTTTATGATTGTCTAAAGCGGTATGAACGGCATAAATTGCAATGTCATTTTTAATAGCTTTTATTACAGCGCATTCTACATAATTTTTACCAGTAATTTTTTTTAATCCAGAAAAAAGTATCGGATGAAAACAGATTATTAAATTGCAATTAGTAGTTATTGCTTCGTCAACAACACTTTCTAATGCATCGTGACATACTAAGATTCCTGTAATTTCATTTTCTTTATTGCCAACTAATAATCCTACGTTGTCAAAATCTTCTGCGTAAGCTAATGGCGCAAGTTCTTCTAGAATTGGGTATAAATCTTTTATTTTCATTTATTATTTTTTTAATCTGAGCTGGTTTCAAAATCTTACAATTAGTACTTGTTTATTTTTTAAGTTGACCATTCATTTAAATATTCCTTAATTATCCAAACGCCATTTACATTTTCTAACAATAAAAAACTACTATTATTATGTTCAATGTTTCTGTAAAAAGCTACTTTTACTAAGCAATATTTAGTTTCAAAATACATTGGTTTGCTCACAATCATTAATCTTTGATTGTTGTCATTATATCTTTTAGAAACCTTTTGATAGTCTTCTAACGACAAACAATTATTGACTTTACTTTTTAAATATTGATTTTGATTATTAAAAATTTCTATAATTTCAGTATTCCAGTTTTCTTCTACTTTATTGGCTACTTGTTGTTTAATAATTGCCGCGTTTTTTTTAAGCAACTCACTTTTAGAAATTACTTCAAATGTTTCTTCATTATTTGGCGCTTTGTTGCAGTACAAACTTAAATATTGCAATCTGTTTTTTACAATTACTTTTTCGTTTTTAAAGTACTTAGTTAAAAGTACTTTTAAAATCGCTGCATCTTGATTGGCTTGAGAATATCCAAAATTGAAAATCCAAAATAAGACAAGAGAAACTATAAATTTTGTTTTCATTTTTTACCCTTAATTTAAATTCAAAGATAAAAAAATGTTACTTTCGTAGTATGTTTATTTTCAGAAATAAAAATTGTATGGTTTTTGTATCTTTGTATATCTAAATTTGTTGCTATGACTGTATTAACTATCAAAATTAACCAACGCACAAAAGCAGGAAAAGCTTTTATGGCAATGTCTGAATCTTTTTTTAAAGGTCTAAATGGTATTGAAGTTATTGAAGAACATCCTAAAAAAGAGAAAATTCTAGCTAAAAGTATTTACAGCGATACATTTATTGCAAAAATGAAAAAAGCTAAAGAAGAAATTAAAAAAGGAAATACAACACGTTTAGATCCAAATGATGTATGGGGAAGTATTTTGTAGAGTTTGATCCTAAAGCTCGAAAAGATTTGCAAGCTCATTACAAATCTGGAAATAAATCTTCTATTAAAAAGATTAAAAAAATACTCTTAGAACTTACTGAAAATCCATTTATTGGTGAAGGTCAACCTGAGGAATTAAAGTATGAATATGTTGGATATTGGTCTAGAAGAATTAATCTAAAAGACAGACTAATATATAATGTTAATGAAGATGTTGTAACCGTTTATGTAGTTTCTGCAATGGGAAATTATTCTGATAAATAAATCTATGAATCTCATTCGCAAACTACTATTTCCATTCTCCATTTTATATGGAATTATTACTTCTCTTAGAAATTTTCTTTTTGATAAAGGGATTTTAAAATCGTATTCGTTTGATTTACCAATAATTGTTGTAGGAAACCTTAGCGTTGGTGGCACAGGAAAAACGCCTCAAATTGAATATTTAATTCGTTTATTATCTGATAAATATAAAGTAGCAACTTTAAGTAGAGGTTACAAAAGAAAATCTAAAGGTTTTTTATTGGCAAATGCTTCTGCAAATGCTGAAATTCTTGGTGATGAACCTTTTCAAATTCATAAAAAATTTCCTAAAATTCTAGTTGCAGTTGATGCTAACAGAAAAAACGGAATTGAACAATTAATTTCTCAAACAGAAAAACCGCAAGTTATTTTACTAGATGATGCTTTTCAACACAGAAAAGTAAAAGCAGGATTTTATATTTTGCTAACGTCATATAATGATTTGTTTTCTGATGATTTTATGCTTCCAACAGGAAATTTAAGAGAAAGTAGAAGTGGAGCAAAAAGAGCTGATTTAATAATTGTTACAAAATGTCCGAAAACTATTTCTGAATTGGAACAACAGAAAATTAGTGACGATTTAAAATGTTATTTATCTGAAAATAAAAAGAGTCAAATTTATTTTTCATTTATAGATTATGACCAAACTATTTATTCTAATACTAAACAATTGAAAGTTGAAGATAGTAAAAAGCAAACCAAACTTTTAGTTGCAGGAATTGCAAAACCAGAGTCGTTTTTTAATTATTTGAAAACAGAAAATGATGCAATTCTTGAATATAATGATCATCATAATTTTACTAATTCTGATATTTTAACAATAAAAAACAAAGCTCAAAACAATATAATTATCACTACCGAAAAGGATTATGTTCGGTTAAACGATAAATTGCAAAGTGATAAATTATTTTATTTACCCATAAAAAGTTCCTTTATAAATAATAGTTATACCTTTGACCAAACAATTTTAGATTATGTGGGAACAAGTTCAAGAAACCGTTAATTTTATTAAATCAAAAACAGGTTTTTCTCCAGAATATGGTATTATATTAGGTTCAGGATTAGGTAGTTTTACAGACGATATTGCGGTAGAATTTACTTTACCTTATGCTGAAATTCCAAATTTTCCAATAGTAACTGTCGAAGGTCATAAAGGCGCTTTAGTTTTTGGAACTATTGGCGCTAAAAAAGTAGTTGCAATGCAAGGAAGATTTCATTTTTATGAAGGATATTCTATGAAAGAAGTAACTTTTCCTGTGCGTGTAATGAAGTTTCTTGGAGTTTCTAAACTTATTGTTTCTAATGCTTCAGGTGGTGTAAATGCTAGTTATAAAGTAGGTTCAATTGTACTTTTAAAAGATCATATTAATATGATGCCAGAACATCCGTTGAGAGGAAAAAACGACGAACGTTTTGGTCCAAGATTTGTAAATATGAGCGAGCCTTTTAGTAGAAAAATGATTTTAAAAGCTAAAGAAGTTGCAACAAAATTAGAAATTGAAGTTCAAGATGGAGTTTATCTTGGTTTGCAAGGTCCAACTTTTGAAACCTTATCTGAATATAAAATGGTAAAAGCTTTGGGTGCAGATTGCGTTGGAATGTCAACCGTTCCAGAAGTTATTGTTGCACGTCATATGGATTTAGAAACGTTTGGAATTTCTGTAATTACAGATATGGGAAATGAAGAAAGTATTCACACAATAACTCACGAAGAAGTACTTCAAGCTGCAAATGAGGCAGAACCAAAGGTAAGAAAATTAATTAAAGAATTGATTGTTAGTTATTAAGATAAATTTTGTGCTATAACTTTATAGAAATTGTCAATATCAAATGGTTTAGTTAAAACATCTGTCATTCCATAAGATAGTAATATTTCTCTATTTTCATTTAATGAAATTGCAGTTAATGCTATAATTGGAGTTGTAGTATTGAATTTTCTAATTTGTTCTGTAGCAATTGTGCCGTTTATACCAGGTAAATGAACGTCCATTAAAACCAAATCGAAGTCGTGTTTTTCTTTTAATATTTCTACACATTCTTCACCATTATCAACAATTCTACAAATCATACCTTTGTTTTCTAGCATTTTTTTAGTAATCATTTGATTGATTTTGTTGTCTTCAACTAATAGAATTTTCTTGTCTTGAATAACTTTTTCGTCAAATTTATTTTCTTTAACATTTATTATTACATTTTCGCCAACTTCAAATGGTAATGAAAATGAAAATGTAGAACCTAATCCAACTTTACTATTTAAAGAAATTTTGCCTCCAAGCAGTTCAATCAATCGTTTTACAATGGCTAAACCCAAACCTGTTCCACCATATTTTCTATTAATTTCTATTGAACCTTGAGAAAAACTATTAAAAATTTCTTCTTGTTTATCTTCTGGAATACCAATACCATTATCGGCAACTTTAAAAGAAATTACAACATTTTTATTTTCTGAAGAATCTAATTTTGCTATAACTTTTACATAACCACCTTTTGTAAATTTTAGTGAATTATTTATCAAATTCATAAATATTTGAGACAACTTAGTAATATCGCCAATAATATTTAATGGTACAGATTCTTCAATTTCTAAAGTAACACTATTGTTGTTTTCAATAGCAATTTCTTTAAACGAATTCTGAATATCTGTAAGTAAAGAAACTAAATTAAAATTAATCTTTTCTATAGGAATATTATTAGATTCAATTCTATTAATTTCTAAAATATCATTTATAAAAGTTAATAAATAATTACCTGAAAATTTTAAAGAATTTAGATAATTTATCTGACTTTCTTTAGGATTTTCCTCCATTAAAAGATGTGTAATTCCGTTTATTGCATTTAATGGAGTTCGCAATTCGTGGCTTACTGTCGATAAAAAATCGGCTCTGGCATTCGATGCAAATTCGGCTTTTTCCTTAGCAATAAATAACTCGTTATTCTTTTCTTGTAAAAGAGCATTAGATTGATTTCTTATAATATTATTCTTATATAAGGACAAACTCAATAATGACAAAATAGAAATTAATGCAATGGCAAGAATACTTATTAATTTGGCAAATGAATTTGCTTTTTGCTGACTTTTATTTTCTTTATCAATTTGTTCAATTAATTTTAATTTTTCAGAATCTTTAAAACTGTCATAATCTTCAACTCCAATTTTTTTGTTGTTAATTAATACCAAACTATCTTTTAATTGCAAATGTTTTTTTAAGAAACTAAGCGATTTATTTATGTCTAACGAATTTTCGTAAACTTTACTTAACGCCAAAACAATTTTAGTTTTAGATTCTAAATTATTTTCTTTTTTACTTAGTTCTAATGCTCTGTTTAAGTAATTTAAAGCCAGGTTATTTCGCTTTTTAGATAATTCTATTTCTCCGATATGATAAAGTGCTTCTGTTTTTAACTTGTTAGAATCATCACCTTTTTCAATACTAACAATTCGTACAAATAAAGGTAATGCCAATTCATATTTACCTTTTTCTTTATAAATAATTCCTCTTTGAAGATTTAAGGTTTCAGTTGCAGCAGTAATTTTTAGCTTTTCATAAATAATTTTTGCAGTGTCAAAATTCTTTTCTGCCATTACATAATTATTCTTTTGAAGATAACAAACACCAATACTATAATGTGTAAATGCTTGTTGTGCAGAATAATCTAATGTTGAATAAATAGTAATACTTTTTACCAAAACTTCAAGTGCATCGTCATATTTTTCTATTTCAAGATAGGTAATTCCTAAGTTAGAATAACTATCGGCAATAGCTTTTTGATTATTAGATTTTTTGGCAAAATCTAAAGCTTTTTGAGAAAATTCTAGACAATTTTTATAATTATTTAGCGATTTATTAAATTTAACCAAAGAAATATAATAGTTTACGCTATCAATTTCTACACTAGTTTTAATAGTGGAGAAGGTAAAAAGAGGAAATAATAAAATGAATAACAAGAATTGCTTCATTTTGTTATGTATTTTTATTGTTGAATTACAAATTAATGAAATTATTTAGAAATTAGAGTAATTAAATCGATAATTCTACTAGAATAACCAATTTCATTATCGTACCAACCAACAACTTTTACCATTTTATCAATAACAGATGTCAATTGCGAGTCAAAAAGGCATGAATTTTTATTTCCAATAATGTCTACAGAAACTATAGAATCTTCGGTATAATCTAGAATTCCTTTTAAATTTGTTTGCGAAGCAAGTATAAAAGCGGCATTAATTTCTTCAATTGTAACTTTTCGTTTTACATTAAAAGTAATATCGGTCAACGAACCATCAGGAACAGGAACTCTAATGCCACAACCACCAATTTTACCTTCCATTTCTGGAAAAATTTTGGTCAAAGCTTTCGCTGCGCCAGTAGTTGTTGGCACAATAGATTGACTTGCGCCACGAGCACGACGTAAATCTTTATGTGGTTGATCGTGCAAACTTTGATCTGTTGTATAGGAATGAATTGTAGTAATGTATGCTTGTTCTACGCCACATAAATCATTAATAACTTGAATCATTGGCGCAGCATTGTTGGTAGTACAACTTGCGTTGGAAATTATTTTCTCTGTTCCGTCAAGAATATGTTCATTTACACCAAGAACCACAGTTTTAACAGAATCAACTTCGCTTGGCGCAGAAAGAATTACTTTTTTAGCTCCAACTAAAATGTGATCATTAATTTCTTCAAATGTTTTATATTTCCCTGTACTTTCTACAACAATTTCTATTTTTAAATTAGTCCAATTTAGATTCGAAATTTTTTTCTCGTGAAAAAACAAATATTCTTTTCCATCTACAACAATTGCATTTTCATTAAAAGAGCAAGAATAAGGTAAAATGCCATGAATACTGTCATATTTGGTTAAGTGAGCCATTGTTTTGTTGTCGGCAATGTCATTTATGGCAACAACTTCTATAGTAGGATGGTTTAAAAGTAATCGAAATAAGTTTCGTCCAATTCTTCCAAATCCATTAATGGCAATTCGTGTTTTCAATAGGTAAAGTTTGTTTAAAAAAGTTTTAAAAGTTTAAGAGTTTAAAAGAGTTTAAGAAATTAAAACTATTTAGTCATTTTTTCTAGTTCTGGTAAGTCTTTTTTATACTGTTCTACATTCCAAGTTAAATTCCAATTTTTAATATATTCTTCAATACTATCTAAGCCAACTTCTTCTCTTCTTTTGTTTACATTATCTGGATCTTCCAAAGGCAAAACATATTGTGTATTAGTTTTTAGATTTGTCCCAATTTGACTTCCATAAATTTGTTTTCTGCCTTCTCTTAAAGCAATTCTGTCTTCCAATAATGCTAAAGAACTTGCATCAGCATTACCTTTTTTAACTGCTTCTTTCATCATTGGCAAATACTTTTGCTGTATTGCAAGATCAGAATGTTGAATAACTAAAAATAAAGTAGAGTTAGCTTGTTGACCAATCTTATCTTTTCCAACCCAACCTTTTGTATCTAATATTTTTATAATTTTAATTAAATTTATACTGTCTTTGAATTTAATAATTTTCCACAAACTATCTATTTTTTTTCCATAATAAACACCTTTTTTATCTGCCGAATTTAATAAAAGTCTTTCAACTTGATCGTCTTTATAAATTTCTAGCAACTCTTTTTGCAAAGGTTTGTCATAATTTGCTTCAAGAAATTCTAATTTTTTTTCAAGTTTCTTAACAACTATATTCCATTTTTTATCAGAATATAAATTAGTTAAATCTGAATCTGTTTTTAAGTGTTCTAAGTTGGTCCAACCATTATCAACAGATAAATTCAGCCAAGTAAATGCATTTTTTTTATCGTTTGCTAATGCAGCAGCACAAGCGCCATTATATAAAGTATTGGGATTTTTACTTTCAATTTTAAATGCCTTAGCAAAAAAATCTGTCGATGATTTGAAATTTGTAGCTTGATAACAAGAATCAGCTTTTTTTATTAACTCTTTATAACTTTGACCATAAGAAGAAAAAATGGTGACAAATAGGGTAAATACTATAATTTTTTTCATGTTATAATTATTTATTGATTAACAGAATATCTTCAAACTTCCATCTTCCAAACCTCATATGTAAAACTTCGTACCTCGTATATAAAACCTCGTACTTACAAAATATGTTTCGCCGCATGATAACTAGAACGCACCAAAGCACCACTTTCTACGTGACGAAAACCCATTTCTTTTCCAATTTTTTCATACTTTTCAAACTGGTCAGGATGAATAAATTCTTTAACAGGCAAATGTTTCTTACTTGGTTGTAAATACTGACCAATAGTAACAATATCTACATTGTTATTTCTTAAATCTTGCATTGTTTCAATAACTTCTTGCTCAGTTTCACCAAGTCCAAGCATAATTCCAGATTTGGTTCTCTTAATGCCTTTTTCTTTTAAATATCTAAGAACTTCTAAGCTTTTATCATATTTTGCCTGAATTCTAACTTCGCGAGTCAATCGTCTTACAGTTTCAACGTTGTGCGAAACAACCTCTGGATTGGCTTCAACAATTCGGTCTAAATTGCGTTCATTTCCTTGAAAATCTGGAATTAAAGTCTCCAAAGTCGTCTCTGGATTCATTCTACGAATTGCTTCAACAGTTTCTAACCAAATAATTGAACCCATATCTTTCAAATCATCTCTGTCAACACTAGTAATTACAGCGTGTTTAATGTTCATAATTTTTATAGAACGCGCCACTTTTTCTGGCTCATCCCAATCAACAGTTTCTGGTCTTCCAGTTTTTACACCACAAAAACCACACGAACGCGTACAAACATTTCCTAAAATCATAAAAGTTGCCGTTCCTTCACCCCAACATTCGCCCATATTTGGGCAACTTCCAGAGGCACAAATAGTATTTAATTTATACTTATCAACCAATCCGCGAAGCTCAGTATATTTCTGACCAATAGGTAATTTAACCTTCAGCCATTTGGGTTTACCTATTGGTAACGTATTTTCTAAAAC
Organism: Flavobacterium sp.; assembly: GCF_043760115.1. Classification (GTDB taxonomy): domain Bacteria; phylum Bacteroidota; class Bacteroidia; order Flavobacteriales; family Flavobacteriaceae; genus Flavobacterium. The sequence continues at coordinate 9,194 of NZ_JAYUPK010000075.1, read as the reverse complement.
AAGTTCCATAACCATAATTTAATACAGCAAAGATACTAAAAGAATGACTATTTTAAGATTTCACTATTAGTTTTATGATTTGTTTAGTAACGAATGGCTTGGGTTTTATTTATCAACCATTTTCCTGCCTTTCATTCTATTTCCGATGAAAAATCGGAAGATGCCATTTCAGTCAGGGTTAATTAATTTTTGTATTGCATTTTTGTAGCGTAGTTTTTACCACTTTTATTTCTGACGAAGGAAGAATCTCATTAAAATACTTGCGCAAACTAACAAAACTGCTAAGTTCATAAAGATTCTTCCTTCGTCAGAAATGTAAAAGTTACTTAATTCGGTAACGGATTTATATGGGATGACAATGTTGTGGAAAATATTTATTTGAAGTTTTTTATTGAGATTCATCCTTCGTTAGAATGACAAGATTGTGGATTTAAAGAAATATTATGAAGATAGAAAAAGGGATTACTCCGTTGTGAGTTATCCCTTTTTTACTGGATTCTTATTAGTTGAAGCTTAATCCTTTAATGAGGATATATTCTGTTGATAAAATACTATATTGTGATTTTACCATTTCTTTAATGGCATTGGCTTTTTGGGTTAATAATTCAAAGGATTGCTGGCGGTTTACTATTTTGGGTTTATATTGTGTTAATTTTTAAGTTACTCCATTGCTTTTTGCAAGAGCATCTTGATAGGTTGCTTGTAGTTGTGAAATTTTAATGGCTGTATTGGATGGTTCGTAGTTGGTGCCAAAACTTATTAGTAATGTGATTATGTCTTGAAAGTTTTGGAGTTGACTGCCATAAGATTTTTCATAGGAGCTTATTGTAGTTGTATCTGCGTTTTTGGATATTGCTTTGGTTTTTGCACCCCTAATTTTAATAATTAGTTGTGTAACATCTTTTGCTTGTTGTGAATTTTTATTCATTTTTGCTCTTACAAATGAGCCAATTGGTGATAATAGTTTACCAATTGAATTTGGTTCTACAATAAAAAGTTTGCGACGTTCGAATATGGCTAGTAGGTATTCGTTTTGGGCATTGGTATGCTCTGGTTGGTTAAATATAACTGATTTATTAGATCTAGCAGAATTTCTGGTTTTAGTGATGTTTCACCTGAGTCATAACTATTAAAATTGATTAATGATTGATAAAGTTGCTCTGCTTTTGCCAAACGTGCTACAAAGTATGCTTGCGATGTAGATGCTATAATTATATGTATTAGATTGTTACTATTAGTTTTATGACTGTAAGATTTTTAGTTTATTATTTCTTTATATAAAGTTTAACTTATTGTGTTAAGAAATTGTAAAAGAAACGTTTAAGCAAGCCCTAGATGTTAATAGTTTTAACAAAGTGGTATGTTAGGAGCTACAAGAGTAAAGTTAGAAGCTACAAGAGTTAAAATGGGAGATTATAGTGTAAAACTGTGAGTTAAAAGAATACTATTATAGGACTGAAGTATGAAGTTAGTAGCATAAAGAGTAACTAATTTTGTTACTAGAGTAAAAATGTGCAACTGAAATTTAAAATTTACAAAAGTAAAATTAATTTAACTTTATTAAACTCTAACAAGATTAAACAACTATTGGCTTTTATGGACTTATTATTATTACTAGTTTTACGCATTAAAGATTGTAGGTATGGAATTTTTTTGATAGGTTTGGATTAATAATAGTATTTCAATGACATTACAGCAATACATCACCAAAATAAATATACTTTACAAAACAGGAAATGCTCGTGAACATTCCTATCGTGGCGATTTACAGAACCTAATAATGGCAATTTTGCCTGATGTTTTAGTTACCAATGAACCTGCAAGAGTAGTATGTGGCGCACCAGATTATGTATTAACTAAAAAAGATATTCCATTAGGTTACATCGAAGCTAAAGATATTGGCGTTGACCTTGCTAGTAAAACCTTAAAAGAACAATTTGACCGTTACAAAGCAGGTTTAACCAATTTAATTTTTACCGATTATTTAGATTTTCATTTTTATAAAGAAGGCATATTTGTAATTAAAATTGCAATTGCTCGTGTAGAAAATGGAACTATAATTTCTATTCCAGAAAATTTTGATCAGTTTACAAATCTTATTGTAAACTTTGCGCAAACTATTTCTCAAACCATTAAATCGCCAACAAAATTAGCGCAAATGATGGCAGGAAAAGCCAAATTAATGGCAGATGTTATAGAAAAATCATTAAATAATGATGATGAAAACGGAATTCGATCTAGCATAAAATCTCAAATGTTGTCGTTTCAACAAATGTTGATTCACGATATTGATAATAAAAGTTTTGCCGATATTTACTCGCAAACTATTGCTTATGGAATGTTTGCTGCAAGATATCACGACCCAACTTTACCCACATTTTCTAGAGAAGAAGCCGCAACCTTAATACCTAAAAGTAATCCGTTTTTAAGAAAATTATTTCAAGACATTGCAGGTTACGATTTAGATAACAGATTAGTTTGGATTGTAGAAGAACTGGTTTCAATATTTCTTGCTAGTGATGTTGCCGAAATTATGAAAAACTTTGGCAAAAGTACCAAGCAAGAAGATCCGGTAGTACATTTTTACGAAACATTTCTTGGAGAATATAATCCAGCATTAAGAAAAGCACGTGGCGTTTGGTACACACCACAACCAGTTGTAAATTTTATTGTGCGTGCGGTTGACGATATTTTAAAAACAGAATTTGGCTTAAAAGATGGCTTAGCCGACACAAGCAAAATAAAAATTAAGAAAAAGGCAATTACACAAACAACTGGTAAAGATGCTAAACTTAAAGAAGTTGAAACAGAAATTGAAGTTCATAAAGTACAAATATTAGATCCAGCAACAGGAACAGGAACTTTCCTTGCAGAAGTTGTACGTCACATTCATAAAAAATTTGAAGGACAGCAAGGCATTTGGAGCAAGTATGTAACCAACGATTTAATTCCAAGATTAAATGGATTTGAATTATTGATGGCTTCTTATGCAATGGCACATTTAAAAATGGACATGTTACTTACCGAAACTGGTTACAAACCCACAAACGACCAACGCTTTAGAATTTTCTTAACCAACAGTTTAGAAGAAGCACATCCAGACACACAAACGCTTTTTAGTAGTTGGTTAAGTGACGAAGCAGACCAAGCCAATGCCATTAAACGTGATGCACCAGTTATGGTAGTTATGGGAAATCCTCCGTATAGTGTTAGTAGTTCTAATAAAAGTGAATGGATTCAAAATTTAATTAAAGAGTACAAGAAAGATTTAAATGAAAGAAAAATAAATCTTGATGATGATTATATTAAGTTCACTCGTTTTGGACAACATTTTATAGATAAAAACGGAAGCGGAATATTAGCTTATATATCTAATAATAGTTTTATTGATGGAATTACACACCGTCAAATGCGAAAAAATTTATTAGAAAGTTTTGATAAAATTTATATTCTTGATTTGCACGGAAATGCTAAGAAAAAAGAAGTTTGTCTTGATGGTTCGCCAGATCAAAATGTATTTGATATTATGCAAGGTGTTTCTATAAACATTTTTGTAAAAACAGGTAATAAGAAAAAAGAAGAACTTGGAGAAGTTTTTCATTATGATTTACAAGGTAAACGAGATTTTAAATATAAGTTTCTTGAAGAAAATATTTCAAAATTAAATTGGAATAAATTAAATTTTGAAAAACCTTATTATTTTTTTGTTCCAAAGGATTTTGGTGAACAAATTGATTATGAAAAAGGATTTAAAGTTGATGAATTATTCAAAGAAAATGTTGCTGGAATTGAAACAATTAGAGATGCAATAACAATTCACTTTGATGAAAATTCATTAAAAAATGTTGTTAAAGATTTTATAGAATTAGATGAAAATGAAATTGCAAAAAAATATGATACTACCGACGCTAGAGATTGGAAAATAGGTAGAGCGAAAGACGATTTAAAAAATAATATTAATAATTCAAAAGTATGGCAAAATGTAAGTTATAGACCTTTTGATATTAGAAAAACTTTCTATTCAGGTAAACAAAATGGTTTTGTTTGTAATGGAAGATTTAATGTTATGAAACATTTATTAAATAATAATAATTGCCTCATTATTCCAAGACAAACAAGTCAAAATTGGCGTCATTGTTTTATAACTAATCAAATTTTCGAAGGAAATATTACTGCAAGCGCAAAATTATTTGGTACTGGAAATGGCTTCCCACTTTACCTTTACCCAGAAACCACAACCCAAAAAAGTTTATTAGAAGAAACAGCACGAACTCCTAATTTAAATATGGAAATTGTAAATGAATTTTCTAAAAAATTAGGCATACCGTTTGTTGCCGAGAAAGAAACATTTGCTAACGAAACCTTTGGTAACGATACCTTTGCCAAAGTTTCAAACTTTGGCAAAGGTGAAACTAAAAGCAACAAAATCGAAGCAGACTTTGGCAAAGTTGAAACTAAAAGTAATAAAATCGAAGCAGACTTTAGCAAAGTTGATTTCCAAGAAAACTTTGCACCAATAGATATTCTAGATTATATTTATGCCGTGTTGCACAGCCCAAGTTATAGAGAAAAATACAAAGAATTTTTAAAAATAGATTTTCCACGTGTTCCGTTTCCAGATGCCGTAGGGACAAGTCGCGACTTGTCCGTACATAATCCAGATATTGTTAATTCAAATCGCGAATTGTCCTTTCAAGACATTCAAGATAAATTTTGGAAATTAGTAAAATTAGGAAGCGAATTGCGCCAAATTCATTTGCTAGAAAGCGAAGTTGTAGAAAAAAGAATTACACAATTTGACATTGATGGTACTAATGTTGTTTCAAAACCTAAGTTTGTAAATTCTCCTCCTTTGGAGGAGTGTCCGAAGGACGAGGTGGAAAAAAATAATAAATTAATAGGCAACGTCTACATAAACGAAACGCAATACTTCGCCAACGTGCCAGAAGTAGCTTGGAATTTTTATATTGGTGGTTATCAACCAGCACAAAAATGGCTAAAAGATAGAAAAGGAAGAGAACTTACCACAGAAGATATTTTTCATTATCAAAAAATTATTGTGGCGTTGACTGAAACTGATAGAATTATGAAAGATGTTGATTTAATTGAGCTTTAATTTGTGTTACACCTTTGCCAAAGTTTTGAACTTTGGCAAAGGTTGAAAGAGAAATTTTGGTAACTGATAAAATTATGAAAGAAAATGATTTAATTGAGGTGTAATTTGAGTTACACCTTTGCCAAAGTTTTGAACTTTGGCAAAGGTTAAAAGAGAAACTTTAACAAAGGTTGACTTTAGCAAAAAGTTAAAAGATAAAAATTAAAAAAATAAAATGGACATACGAATTCAAAATTTAGAACCCGATTGTTATTTTCATATTTATAATAGAGGAATAAATAGTGCTAAAATTTTTGAAAATGATGAAAATTATAACTACTTCTTAAAACAGTTTTCAAAGTATGTTTTAAGTGTATCAGATGTTTATGGATATTGTTTAATGCCAAATCATTTTCATTTTATTATAAAAATAAAATCAAAAAAAATACTAGATAATTTTTTTAAAAACACTTTAAAATCAACAAATATCGTAAATGATGGTTTGCATTCAAATCATAATACAGCAAGTAAACAAATTAGTAAATTTATTAGTTCTTACACACAATCATACAACAAAGTTAATAACCGTCACGGTGGTTTATTGGAAAGACCTTTTAAAAGAAAAAAAATTGATTCAGAAGAATATTTAAGAAACTTAATAATTTATATTCATCAAAATCCAAATGATTTAAAAGTAGATTTTAGAGAATTTAAGTATTCATCGTACAAATCGATTTTATCAACATCTAAAACAAGTTTAATGAGAGATGATGTTTTGACTCTTTTTGATGGTGTAGAAAATTTTATATTTTGTCATAATAAAACAATAAAATTAGATTTAGAATAACAATATATTTGCCAAAGACTGAAGAACAGCTTTACCAAAGCTTGATTTGAATTACACCTTTGCCAAAGTTTTGAACTTTGGCAAAGTTTGAAAAAGAAATTGATTTAATTGAGGTGTAGTTTGAGTAACACATTTTCCAAAGTTTTAAACTTTGGCAAAGGTTGAAAAAGAGATTTATTTAATTGAGATATAACTATGTTCGACAACGATTTTAAAAAAGCAATACAAAACTTACCAAGCAGCGAAAAAGATAAACTTATTTTAAGATTATTAAAATGGGATTTAGCTTTAGCCAACAGATTATATTTTGAATTGGTAGATACCGAAACTGCCGAAGATAAAAGAGCAGAATTACAAAAAGAAATTTCTAAAGATTTAAAAAGAGCTAATGATAGATTTTATTCATTGGGTTACATCTTAATGGATATGCGAAATTTAAGCGGTTTAATTACAGAACATGTTTCTAAAACTAAAGATAAATATGGCGAAATAACGCTAAATATGCAATTGTTAATAGAATCTATTTCATTAAATAAACTGTATATTTTAAATTCTAAACCTAAAGATTCTTATACGTATTGTATTTATGTAATAGCAAGAGCATTCAAGATTTTATTATTAATTAACGCACAACACGAAGATTTACATATAGAATTTAGAGAAGATTTAAATAAACTTGGAAATTTAATTGGCGAAAACGATAAATTAATGCGCGTTGCAATTAATAATGGTTTAGATGTAAATTGGCTCATTCAATTTGAAATTCCAGAAAATATTGTAGCCATTCATAAAGAAATAAGAGCCAACGGATTTTTAAAATAATAATTAACTAGTATTTGGCAAGCACAAAATATTAAACAAGTTGAATGACTTTAGAAAAGCACAACTTTTAAAAATTGTTTTTGTAAATTTGCTATTCAATTTTTTAAAATTATGGGATTATTTAAAAGAAATCCTTTTGGACATATATTATTTATTAAAAAATGGCTCATTCGAATTTTTGGAGGAGTTACCCACAGACGTTACAGAGGTTTTAATGAACTGCAAGTAGATGGATCGGAAATTATTAGAGCATTACCAGATAAAAACGTGCTTTTTATATCCAATCATCAAACTTATTTTGCAGATGTTGTAGCCATGTTTCACGTATTTAACGCCAGTCTTTCTGGTAGAGAAGACAACATAAAAAACGTTGGTTATTTGTGGCAACCTAAATTAAATATTTATTATGTTGCTGCCAAAGAAACTATGCAAGCCGGATTGTTACCAAGAATTCTTGCCTATGTAGGTGCAATATCTGTAGAACGTACATGGCGAGCCAAAGGAAAAGATGTTACCGAAAAAAAAGATGTAAACCCTAACGATACCGAAAACATAAAAATTGCACTTGAAGATGGTTGGGTAATTACTTTTCCGCAAGGCACAACCAAGTCTTTTAAGCCAGTGAGAAAAGGCACTGCGCACATTATAAAACAACACAAACCAATTGTTGTACCTATAGTTATTGATGGTTTTAGACGATCGTTTGACAAAAAAGGATTGCGATTAAAAAAGAAAGGTATTCTACAATCATTTATCATAAAAGAACCACTTGTAATTGATTATGAAAATGATACAATAGAAGAAATTGTAGAAAAAGTAGAATATGCCATAGAGCAACATTCCTCATTTCTAAAAGTTATTCCTGCTGAGGAAATAGAAGAACAGGAAAAGCTGAACAAGCTAAGACAATGGGAATATTAAAATATTCTTTTTATAGTTCTTTTGGTAATTGTGTTAAATATTATATTTATTGTTTAAACCATTAAGTTCCGATAGCTTTCGGGATTAGTTTCATTAAGTATCAGTTTGCTTAATGAACCTTAACACCTTAATGGTTTATAAATCTACTTAAATGAATGTTTATAAATTAATAGAATCTATTTTACAAATCTATTTTCTTCAATTCTTTATAATTATTTAAAAGTCTTCGCAATAAAATTCCGTAAATAAGTCTGTAAAACAACCAAAAAACAACTAAGAAAAAAGCCAAGGCAAAAACGCACAATACGATAGAAAAAATATAAACCTTTTGATTTGTTAAAAGTTTATTAATTTCAGGATTGATGTTAAAAGCCAAAACAAATCCTATAATCATACTAACAGCAATCATTGCCAGATTATACCAAACATAATACTGTACTGTTTTTCTGGTTTTTAAAATATCGCTCATCAACTTCTTGGTAGAAGTTGTTGTAGAAATGGCAGCATAATTTTTATAGAATAAATAAATAAATACTGCAATTACACCATAATTAAAAATAGTTAAATATTTAAAATAGTCAATTAAATATTCGCTGTGTATTTCAACAAAATACTCATCGGCATTATAAATAACACTAATTAAGGTCCACAATAAAACCTCTACAATACTTATAACCAGTATCCATTTTACAATAGATGAGGAACCTTTATGTAGCATTTTATAAATGTCATCTTCGCTAATTTGACTAAAAGTATTTTCGTTTTTCTTCCAATCTTTTTTCAATAAATCCAATTCTTCCATCATACTCTTACGGATTTAATATTTTTTTTAATTTACCTTTAATTCTATTCATTTTCACTCGTGCATTTACCTCAGTAATTCCCAAAGTTTCCGATATTTCAGTATAATCTTTATCTTCAAGATACATAAAAATCAATGCTTTCTCAATGTCATTTAACTGATAGACAGCTTTGTACATCAACTTAATTTGCTCTTCTTCTTCAGTGTTATAATCTTCCTGCGAAATAAAAAAACTATGCTTTTCATAATCCACCGTTTGCACCGTTCTGGTACTTTTTCTGTATAAAGTAATGGCAGTATTCAGCGCAACTCTATATGCCCAAGTAGAAAATTTGCTGTCGCCTCTAAACTTTGGAAACGCCTTCCATAACTGAATTGTAATTTCTTGAAATAAATCTTTATGCGCATCACCATCATTGGTATACAACCTACAAATCTTGTGGATTATATTCTGATTTTCCTTTAATTGCTGCACAAAAGACTGTTCCAAACTTGCACTCATATCTACGTTAGTAAGCCAATTTTATAATTTGTTACAAGATAACTATTTTTTATTAGAACTTGTGCTGATGGATATCAGTACTTGTGCTGATGAATATCAGTACTTGTGCTGATGAATATCAGTAGCAAATGGCTTGCGCATTTTTATCAACCATTTTCCAGCCATCCATTTCAATCTGCTGTTGCGGTTTTTGCGAAGCAAAAAC
>NZ_JAYUPK010000074.1:0-7290 GCF_043760115.1 Flavobacterium sp. | reverse complement strand
TTCAAAATCTAAATATTCCATAGGGTTTATATGTGTAGTTTAGTTTTACAAAGATAAAATTTTAAATCGTCTGTAAAAGTAATTTACATTTTATGTTTTAAACAAATGCTAAGTCGCTTTGCTTCTGCTTTTTAAAATTCCGTTAATGATTACTGTTGCTAGTATTATTGCTGCTCCAATATAAAATTCTGAACTCATTTTTTCATTGTCTTTAAAAATAAGTACTGCCAAAATAATTCCGTAAATAGGTTCAAGATTAATAGTTAACATTACTGTATAAGGCGAAATAAATTTCATAACTGCTGTTGATGCAATAAATGCATAAGCTGTACAAATGGAACTTAAAATTAAAAGATACATAAAATCTGAAAGAGATAATTTAAAAAACGAAACAGTAAAACTTCCAGAAAAAAGCAACATAATTGATAAAAATAAAACGCCACCAGCTAATTCATAAAATGATATTGTTGTTGGATTATATTTCTTAACAAAATAACTATTAATTACTGCAAATGAAGCTGATAGAAAAGCTGAAATTAATGCCAAAATCATTCCGTAGATATAATTTCCTTCTACTTTAAAAATAATATACAATCCGAAAATGACTATTAATCCGAAAAAAACTTCGTACCAAACTACTTTTTTACCAAAGAAAATTGGTTCCAATAATGAAGTAAAAAATGCTCCTGTAGAAAGGCAAGCCAATGTAATTGAAACATTAGAAACTTTTATTGCTTTAAAAAATGTAAACCAATGCATTGCAATTATGAATCCAGCAATTAAAAAAAGTAGCAAAGTTTTTTTGGAAATAGCAATTGGAATTTTTTTAAATTTGATGTAAACAAATATAAATCCGACCGCAAATAACATTCTAAACCATACTAAAGGCAAAGCGTCAAGAGAAATTAGCTTTCCTAGAATAGCGGTAAATCCCCAAATAAATACTATTAAATGAAGATGCAAATAACTTTTTAGGTTATCGTTTTGCATTTCGAAGTAAAAATAATGCTAGAATTCCGAAAAGAATATTTGGAATCCAAACTGCAATTATTGGTGGAGCGGCAGATTTTTCAGCAAGAACACCAAATATTTTATCTAAAAACACAAAGGCAAAAGCCAGCAAAATTCCTATTGCTAGATTTGTACCCATTCCGCCACGACGTTTCATTGACGAAACTGCAACAGCAATAATTGTTAAGATAAATGCTGAAACCGGAATGCTGTATTTTTTATATAAAACTACAAGATAAGTATTAATATTAGAAGAACCTCTTGCTCTTTCTTTATCTATAAACTTAGTTAAATCAGTATAAGACAAAGTTTCTGCAATAAATACAACTGGCGTTAAATCTTCTAAATCAAATTTAAAAACAGTATCTTTTTTGTCTGCACTTTCAAGAATATCATTGGTTTCTCCAACTTTACGTTTCTTAAAATTAAATAACGAATAGGTTTTTTGCCTTTCATTCCATTTAATTCTTGAAGCAGAAATTTTGTATTTTAATTTATCTTTTTCAAATTTTTCCATAGAAAAATCAAATGCCATTTGCGATTGAGAATTAAAACTACTAACAAAAATATATTCATCTGAACTAATTTGTCTAAACACGTTGCTATTGTCTCGAATTTCATTTTGACCATTTCCTATCAGATACATATACCTAAAATTTTTAAATCCTTCACTTGCTTTAGGAACTAAAAAAAATCCAACGAGTAATGCAAAAATTGAAACTAAAGTTGCTCCTATAATATAAGGTCTTAAAAATCGTGTAAAAGATATACCAGAACTAAGTATTGCAATAATTTCGGTATTATTAGCCAACTTTGATGTAAACCAAATTATAGATAAAAAAAGAAATATTGGAAATAATAAATTGGCAAAATATACTGTAAAATCTACATAATAAGAAGCAATAGCTTTAAAAGGAACTTTATTTTCAATCATTTTATTTACTTTCTCAGAAACATCAATGATGATTCCGATAGGTACAAAAAGTAATAACATCATCGAAAATGTTATTAAATATCGTTTTAAAATGTATTTATCTATTATTGATAACATTCAGTTATAATTTGTTTTTTTTAAATAGTTTAGTTGCTGCAATTGTCAAACAATACGTTTTAAAAATTTAAACTTTACTACAATCTTTGACTCATATTTTTTACCATCATTTCTTTCCAAACTCTAAAATCGCCTGCAATAATATGCTTTCTTGCCTCGCGAACCAACCACATATAAAATCCAAGATTATGAATTGTTGCAATTTGTTTACCAAGATATTCATTGGCAGCAAACAAGTGACGAAGATACGCTTTAGTATATTCGGTATCTACAAATGTAATTCCCATTTCATCAACTGGACTAAAATCGGCTTCCCATTTTTTATTTTTTATGTTTATTGTTCCGTTTGCTGTAAATAGCATTCCGTTTCTGGCGTTTCGAGTTGGCATTACACAATCGAACATATCAATACCAAGTGCAATATTTTCTAAAATGTTTATTGGCGTACCAACTCCCATTAAATATCTAGGTTTATCTTCTGGCAGAATTTCGCAAACCACTTCGGTCATTGCATACATTTCTTCTGCAGGTTCACCAACAGATAATCCACCAATGGCATTTCCTTGTTGGTTAGAATTGGCAATATACTCAGCAGATTGTTGACGTAAATCTTTATAAGTACTTCCTTGAACTATTGGAAAAAATGTTTGTTCAAATCCATATTTAAAAGGTAATTTTTCAAGATGATTAATGCATCTATCCAACCAACGATGTGTCATTTTCATTGATCTTTGAGCATATCTGTAATCGCAAGGATAAGGTGTACATTCGTCAAATGCCATGATAATATCTGCACCAATTGTACGTTGAATTTCCATTACATTTTCTGGTGTAAAAAAATGAAAGGAACCATCAATATGACTTTTAAACTTTACTCCTTCTTCTTTAATTTTTCTATTTGCAGATAGCGAATATACTTGATAACCACCAGAATCGGTAAGAATATTTCTGTCCCAATTCATAAATTTATGCAATCCGCCAGCTTTTTCAAGAATTTCTGTTTGCGGACGCAAGTATAAATGATACGTATTTCCTAAAATAATATCTGGATTTATATCTAATTTTAATTCACGTTGATGCACACCTTTTACAGATGCAACTGTACCAACTGGCATAAAAATAGGAGTTTCAATAACTCCATGATCTGTGGTGATTGTTCCAGCTCTTGCTTTAGAATTTGCGTCTTTTTGTAATAATTCAAACTTCATATACCTTTTTTACTTGCTCTATTTTGGTCGACAAAGATAACAGATTTGGCATTTTTACATAACTATTTAAGATTTAATTTAACAAATTATAAAATGACTAAAAAACACTGTATTTATTGAAAATTAGCTGACTAAATTATATAAACAGTAAATTATATAATTGTTATCCTTAATTGTATAATGTGTAAAATTAGTATTTGAATGAAATTTGTTATTCTTAAATTAATCAAAATCTCATAGTTATGAAATCTATTGTCCTTAGATCTTTATCAGTAGTTACACTTCTGTTTTTATTTTCTAGTTGTTCTGTTATTGAAGGCATTTTTAAAGCTGGTGTTGGAGTTGGTGTTTTTATAGTAATTGCTGTTGTAGCATTAATTCTATTTGTTATTAGCAGATTCACTAAAAAAGGATAGAAATAATGAACATTTCAAATGATAAAAATCCGAAAACAGAATGTCTAGACGAATTTGATGTGTCTAATAATTTAGATGATGCATCAGATTATATTGAAAATATGGAAGAAGAAAATTCAAAAATTAAAGATGCTGATTTCGTAGAAAAATTTGAAGAAGAAAAATAAAGAAATTAAATTATGTCAATTAAAACCGTAAATCCGTTTAACAATGAATTAGTAAAATCATTTGAAGAAATGAATGCTAAAGAAATTGAATTTGCAATTGCAACAGCAGACAGTTGTTTTCAAACTTGGAGAACCACAAGCTATGAAGTTCGTGCCAAAGTATTGCATAGAGTTGCCTCATTACTTCGATTAAATAAAGCAGAATTATCAAAAACAATTACTCTTGAAATGGGTAAATTGCTAAAGGAAAGTGAAGGCGAAATAGATTTATCGGCAGACATTTTTGATTATTATGCAGATAATGGAGAAGATTTTCTGGCTGATAAAATTTTAAAGGTAGAAACTGGCGAAGCAATTGTAAGAAATTCTCCAATTGGAACATTACTTGGTGTTCAGCCATGGAATTTTCCTTTTTATCAAGTTGCACGATTTGTTGCTCCAAATATTATGGTGGGAAACACAATTTTGCTAAAACACGCTTCCAATGTTCCACAGTGCGCCATTGAAATTGAAAAAATATTTACAGAAGCTGGCGCACCAAAAGGACTTTACACGAATTTATTAATTACCGGAGATAAAATTTCAGTTTTAATTGATGATGAAAGAATAAAAGGTGCATCATTAACAGGAAGTGAAGGCGCAGGAGCAAAACTTGCAGAGCAAGCAGGAAAAAATTTAAAAAAATCGGTTTTAGAACTCGGTGGAAACGATGTTTTTATAGTTCTTGAAGATGCTGAAATGGATAAAACTGTAGATTGGGCAGTTGTTGGACGAATAAATAATAACGGACAATGTTGTGTTGCTTCTAAAAGATTTATAGTTGTTGAAGCTGTTGCTGATGAATTTTTAGAAAAATTTAAAGCAAAGTTAAGCGCTTTAAAAGTAGGAAATCCGATGGATGCAGACACACAACTTGGACCATTATCTAGTGAAGAAGCAGCAGAAAACTTGCAAAAACAAATTGACAAAGCTGTAAAAGAAGGAGCAAAAATTGCGCTTGGCGGAAAACGTATAGTAGGAAAAGGAGCATTTATAGAAGCAACAATTTTAACCGATATTAAACCTGAAATGACAGTTTACAGCGAAGAACTTTTTGGTCCAGTTGCCTCATTTTACAGAGTTAAAGACGAAGATGAAGCTATAAAACTTGCCAACGATTCGCCTTACGGTTTAGGTGGATCAATATTTAGTAAAGATATAGAACGAGCAAAAAAACTAGCTGATAGAATTGATACTGGAATGGTTTTTATAAATCATCCTACTTGGACAAAAAGTAATTTGCCATTTGGTGGAACAAAACGATCTGGATATGGAAGAGAATTATCAAGCTTAGGAATTGAAGAATTTATAAACAAAAAACTGATTCGTGTAAGCGGAATTTCTGATCCTTTTTAGTAGGATTTGCCTATTATTTTATATTAGTCCTGCTTTGGTGGGACTTTTTTTGTTTAATTACGGTTTTCCGTAAAATAGAACAATTGATTGTTAGTAATTTAGTGCAATAAAACTTTTACTTATGTTAAAGAAAACTATTTTACTAGAAAACAAAGCGTCGCTCACTATTAAAAACCTACAATTAGTTATAAAATCTGAATTACGTGAAAGCACAATTCCTATTGAAGATATTGGCTTTTTAGTTTTAGATAATCCTGAAATTTATTTAAGCATTCCTGCAATGAATTTATTGATTGAGAATAATACTTCAATTATTATTTGCAATGCCAATCATTTGCCCAATGGTATGTTTTTAAATTTAAACAGTCATCACATTCAACAAGAAATATTTAGAAATCAAATCGAGGCAAGTCTTCCGCTAAAAAAGCAACTTTGGCAACAAACTATTGTAGAGAAAATTACCAATCAAGGCATTTTATTAGAAAAAATTACTGGTAACAAAAATTCTTTTGAGTTTTTATGTAGCAAAGTTTTAAGTGGCGATACCTCTAATATGGAAGGAGTTGCAGCAAGTCAATATTGGAAATCTTTTTTTGATATAAAATTTAAACGCGAACGATTTGGAAATTATCCTAATAATTTCTTGAATTATGGATATGCAATTCTAAGAGCAGCAACTGCAAGAGCTTTGTCTGGTAGTGGATTATTAAATACTTTGGGTATTCATCATAAAAGTAAATACAATGCCTTTGCACTTGCAGATGATATTATGGAACCTTTTAGACCAATTGTAGATGAAAAGGTTTTCGAATTGATGCAAAATTATGAAGAACAAGAATTAAACACACAATTGAAATCAGAACTTTTAAATATTCTTACTCGAACAGTATATTTTAAAGAAGAGAAAAGTACGTTGATGGTTGCCTTGCAAAAAACAGCAAGTTCGTTACAGCAATGTTATACTGGCGAAAGAAAGAAAATAAAATATCCAAAATTATGGAGCTAAACGGATACAGAATTATGTGGCTATTTGTATTTTTCGATTTACCAACAGAAACTAAAAAAGACCGAAGTAACGCGTCTGGATTTAGAAAGAATTTACTAAAAGATGGATTTAGTATGATGCAATATTCTGTTTACGTACGCCATTGTGCCAGTAGCGAAAGTGCCGATGTACACGAAAAACGTATTCATAGATTATTGCCGCCATTAGGAAAAGTAAGTGTACTTAGAATTACCGATAAACAATTTGGAAACATATTAAATTTTTGGGGAAAAGCCGAAGTTCCTAAAGCTGCGCAACCTACACAATTGGAGTTGTTTTAATTATTTGGATTGTAAAATTTATCTTTTAACCAAGTATTAGGATTGTTTTCAATGTAATTGATAATATTCAAATAGGATTTTTCGTCTCTAATTATATGATCGTGAAATGAACGATGCCAAGCAAAATCTATAAAACCAGCTTCGTGAATTAATTTAGAGCTTGTAGTTTTATAAGCACCTAAAATTTGAGAGAGCGATTTTATTTTAATCTCAACATCTTCATTTAAAGAATTTTGTAAAGTTTTTGATAAATTAGAATCTATTTCTATAATCGCGTGAATATGATTTGGCATCACAATATAGGAATGAAGAACAATATAAGAATAATTATTTTCTAACCATTCTAATTGATTATTTGCTATAATTCCAAATTCATTTAAAATCATTTCTGCATTAATTTCATCATTTTTTTCTTTAAAAAAATCAGGGATTATATTATTATCTAAGTTTAAATTATTATTGGGGTTTATATTATTATTCGAATTTGGATTTAAATTATTATTTGGATTTGGATTATTATTCGGATTTATATTATTATTCGAATTTGGATTATTATTCGGATTTATATTATTATTCGAATTTATATTATTATTCGAATTTGGATTATTATTCGAATTTATATTATTATTCGGATTTATATTATTATTCGAATTTAAATTATTATTTGGATTTGGATTATTATTCGAATTTTGTACGGACAGGTCGCGACCTGTCCC
>NZ_JAYUPK010000073.1:0-3271 GCF_043760115.1 Flavobacterium sp. | reverse complement strand
ACTGAGTGTACTGCGCATCTTGTTGTCCAAAACTTACAAATCCTGTTAACAGTAAAGCGAATAATAAAATTTTTGTTCTCATCTATTTTGGGTGTTATATTACATAGCAGAGAATTTTTAATTCTCTGCTAATTAATTATCTTGATAAATATAGGTATCCGTTTCTTGGTGGTATATCGTCAATTACACTATTAAATTTAATTATGTAAAAATAAGTTCCTGTTGGCAATTCTGAATCTTGTTTAACAGTATTTCTTCCTTCAGAAATTCCTCTAAACGCTCTATCAACATTGTTGTAGTTTTGAGTCTCATAAACCAAAACTCCCCAACGATTATAAATTTCTACAGTATTGAATTCATAACATTCAGTTGTAATATTATCTATTTGAAAATGTTCATTAACATTATCATCATTTGGTGTAAATGCATTTCGAATTTCTAAAGTCTGACAACTATCTACATCGCATACTGATTGATTTACTGGTATTATAATATCAATAATTCTAGGACAATCAAGATCATTGTTTTCATATCTAACAATATAACTTCCATTTGCTAAATCATATGGTGTAAAGAATCCATCAGAGCTTAACTCACCTGAGTTACTAACATCTGTAAAAGTTCCAGTTGGTAAAATTGTTCCAGGAAATTGTTGATTAATAATTGTAGTTAAATCAATAGTTAAATCTATATCAATATTACATTGAGTATCTAAAGTTGTAGTTCTAATATAATTTGGTATAGTTACATTAACAGTTTGTGTAAATGTTTGCGAATTGTTACAAGCATCACTTACTGTCCAAGTTCTAATAATTGTATAAGTTCCAGTAGAAGTTACATCTGAAGTTACTTCAGTAGTTACAATAGTTATTTGAGTTTGAGTAGCACATGCATCAGTAAATGTTAAAACAGGACTCGCAGGAATAGCATCACAAGTTGCATTAATTATTGCAGTAAATGGTGATGTTAAAGTTGGAGCAATAGTATCTTGAACAGTAACAATTTGAACATGAGTTGTAGTATTATTACAAGAATCAGTTGCAATCCAAGTTCTAGTTAGCGTATAAGATCCTGCACAAGAACCAACAACATTAGTCTCAGTAAATGTAACATTTGCAGTACCACAATTATCTATTGCAGTTAAAGTAGCGGCAGTTGGTACAGATGAACATTCTACAGTTATATTACTTGGTAATGTTTCAACAAAAGTTGGTGCAGTAGTATCTTGAACAGTAACAGTTTGAACGTGAGTTGTAGCATTATTACAAGAATCAGTTGCAGTCCAAGTTCTAGTTAATATGTATGAACCAGTACAAGTTCCAGGTGCAGATGTTTCAGTAAATGTAACATTAGCAGTACCACAATTATCTGTAGCTGTTAAAACTATTGCAACTGGCACTGTTGAACATTGAACAGTAACATTAGAAGGTAATGTTTCTACAAATGTTGGAGCAGTTGTGTCTTGAACTGTTATTGTTTGAACATGCACAGTTTGTAATCCACATAAGTCAGTTGCAGTCCAAGTTCTAGTAATAATATAATTACCAGCACAAGTTCCAGACGTGTTTGTTTGAACATAAACAACAGATGCAGTTCCACAATTATCAACAGCAGTTAATACAATTGGAGCAGGAACATTAGAACATTCTACAGTTAGATTAGAAGGTAATGTTTCTACAAATGTTGGCGCTACAGTATCTTGAACATTTATAACTTGAATATGAGGAGTTGTATTACCACATAAATCAGTTGCAATCCAAGTTCTTGTAATAATGTAATTACCTTGACAGTTTCCAGCAGTTATTGCTTGATTAAATGTTACTGTTGCAGGTCCACAATTATCAGTTGCTGTAAATGTTTGAGCTACAGGAACATTAGAACATTCTACCGTTATGTTTGCAGGTAGTGGTTGAACAAATACTGGAGCAGTTGTATCTTGAACAGTAATTGTTTGAACGTGTACAGTTTGATTATTACATAAATCAGTTGCAGTCCAAGTTCTAGTTATAGTGTAATATCCTGAACAAGTTCCTGAAGTGTTAGCTTGATTGAAAACTACTGTTGCAGTTCCACAATTATCTGTTGCTGTTAAAACAACCGGTGCAGGAACATTTGAACATTCTACTGTTATGTTTGCAGGTAATGTTTGAACAAATACTGGAGCAGTTGTATCTTGAACCGTTACAGTTTGAATGTGAGTTGTAACATTGTTACATAAATCAGTTGCAGTCCAAGTTCTTGTAATAATATAATTGTTAGGACAGTTTCCGGCAGTATCAGATTGAGTAAATACCACAGTTGCAGTTCCACAATTATCCGTTGCAGTTAATACAACTGGTGTTGGAATATTAGAACATTCTACAGTTACATTAGAAGGTAAAGTTTCTACAAATGTTGGTGCAGTGGTATCTTGAACAGTCAAAGTTTGTATGTGAACAGTTTGATTTCCACATAAATCAGTTGCAGTCCAAGTTCTAGTAATAATATAATTGTTAGGACAGTTTCCTGCAGTATTAGATTGAGTAAATACTACTGTTGCAGTTCCACAA
The DNA here is from genome assembly GCF_043760115.1 of Flavobacterium sp. Taxonomy (GTDB): domain Bacteria; phylum Bacteroidota; class Bacteroidia; order Flavobacteriales; family Flavobacteriaceae; genus Flavobacterium. The sequence goes on along the minus strand of NZ_JAYUPK010000073.1, from coordinate 722 downwards.
TTATCATTAGCTGTTAATACAACTGGAGTTGGAATAGTAGAACATTCTACAGTTATGTTACTTGGTAAAGTTTCCACAAATGTTGGAGCAGTTGTATCCTGAACAGTTATTATTTGTGTATGAATTGTTGTATTACCGCAAGGATCGATTGCAATCCAAGTTCTAGTTACAATATAATTTCCTGCACAATTTCCGTTTTGGATAGTCTGAGAATAGTTAACATTTGCTAATCCACAATTATCTGTTGCTGTTAAAACTTGAGCTACAGGAATACTTGAACATTCTAAAGTTACATTTTGAGGTAAACTTTGATTGAATGTTGGAGCAGTTGTATCTTGAACTGTTACAGTTTGAATGTGAGTTGTAATGTTGTTACATAAATCTGTTGCAGTCCAAGTTCTAATAATTGTGTAATTACCTTCACAGTTTCCAGTATTTATAGATTGATTATAAACTACAGCAGCAGTTCCACAATTATCCGTTGCAGTTAATACAACTGGTGTTGGAATGTTAGAACATTCTACAGTTACATTAGAAGGTAAAGTTTCTACAAATGTTGGTGCAGTGGTATCTTGAACAGTCAAAGTTTGAGTATGAGTTGTAACATTGTTACATAAATCAGTTGCGGTCCAAGTTCTTGTAATAATATAATTGTTAGGACAGTTTCCGGCAGTATCAGATTGAGTAAATACCACAGTTGCAGTTCCACAATTATCCGTTGC
>NZ_JAYUPK010000072.1:0-3278 GCF_043760115.1 Flavobacterium sp. | reverse complement strand
TAAAAACTTTATTAAATCCATATTCTAAAAGTATAAATGCAATATAATAGCAAGAAAATATTCTTGATGTATAAACAAGTTTATCAGTTTTAAATCTTGTGAATTTTAAAATTAGAACAAAAACAATTGCAAATAAAAACAATACGAACAGCAATAAATTTAAGGCAACTGTATCTGATGAAAAATCAATTTGTTTTAAAGCTTTTGGAAAGAAATTAGTTTGAATAAACCCAATTGGTTTAGAAAAAAGAAAGTTTGTAAGTTGAAATTGCCAATCTTTTCCGTTTAGTGTTAATGGAATAAATAGATATCCTAAAACGAAAAAAAGAGCTAAACATTTTTCTAAAAGTTCTTTCATTAGTTGGAAACCAAATTTTTATAATTTGTAGTTTTCCAAGTAAAAAAAGCAACAAGTGAGGTTAATAAAATTAATGCAAAAATAAGTAACGATTTTGATGGAAAATTAGGTTTGCTTTCTACAATTGGAAGTATTGCTTTTTTCTTTTTTGCTTTTCGTTTTTCTTGTTTAATTTCTTTTAAAGTTTTTTCTTTTAAGTTTACTATAACAACTTTATTAGTGTCAATTGTTTTAATATAATTTTTATCAGTTTTTGCTAAAATTTTTAATTTATCATTAGAAATCAAACTCATATTTTCTATGGTAATTGTGTCTCTAACCGTATTTATATATTCTAATTTTCCTACTTTAGATTTATCTGATCTTTCAAAAACTTGATAATAATTACTTTTAACTCTAACTATTTTAGTATTAGAAATTTTAATTATTGTATCTATTTTTTCATAATTTTCGGTGTATTCCATTACAATCTTTCCAAAACTAGAATCACCAATATCAAATAAGTTTTCTTCAACAGAAATTCTAAAACTTTCATTGTTTCCGCTATGGCTTTTGTGCGAAATTAATTTGGTTTGTGAAAAACTAATTCCAAATACTAAACTAAAAATTACGATTGATAATGTTCTCATTTTTATAAATTTAATGGCTAAAGATATATAAACATCAAAAACAATTTTTATTTTTATACTTCATTTAACAACTATTAGCGTTTATCTTTCTAAATTTGAACTTCTTAAAAATAAATATGCTTTTGCAAATTACATAATAAAATTAAAAATTATAATAACTTACTTATGAAATACCATCAAATAAACCGCGATTTGTTCATTAAAAACAGAGCAAAATTCACATCGCAAATGAAACCTAATAGTGTTGCTGTTTTTAATTCTAACGATATTTATCCAGTTTCGGCAGACAGTTCTTTGCCATTTGCACAACATAGAGATATTTTATATTTATCTGGCGTAGACCAAGAAGAAAGTATTTTATTGCTTTTTCCAGATGCACCTTATGAGCATTTAAAAGAAATTCTTTTTCTTAAAGAAACCAACGAACACATTGCCATTTGGGAAGGAGAAAAATTGACAAAAGACAGAGCATTTGAAGTTTCTGGAATAAAATCTGTAATCTGGTTGCAAGATTTTCATAAGACTTTAAAAGAAGTTATGGCTTATTCTGAAATAATTTACATCAACACCAACGAACATTACAGAGCATCGATAGAAACTGAAACTCGCGAAGCACGATTTGTAAAATGGTGGAAAGAAAATTATCCTGCGCATCAAGTTGCCAAAAGCAATACCATTTTGCAACGATTGCGTTCAATAAAAGAAAGCGAAGAGTTAGATTTAATTCAAACCGCTTGTGATATTACCGAAAAAGGTTTTCGCAGAATTTTAAGTTTTGTAAAACCAAACGTAACCGAATATGAAATTGAAGCCGAATTTGCTCATGAATTTATAAGAAATCGTTCTAAAGGTTTTGCTTATACTCCAATTATTGCCTCTGGAAACAATGCCAATGTGTTGCATTACATAGAAAACAATCAGCAATGCAAAGCTGGAGATTTAATTTTGCTAGATGTTGGTGCAGAATATGCAAATTATTCTAGCGATATGACTAGAATGGTTCCAGTTTCTGGAAAATTTACCGATAGACAAAAGCAAGTTTATAATGCAGTTTTAAATGTAAAAAACGAAGCTACAAAAATGCTTGCGCCAGGAACTTTATGGAAACAATACCACATTGAAGTTGGCAAAATTATGACTTCGGAATTGCTTGGATTAGGATTAATTGACAAAGCCGATGTGCAAAACGAAAACCTAGATTGGCCAGCTTATAAAAAGTATTTTATGCATGGAACTTCACATCATTTAGGTTTAGACACACACGATTATGGATTATTGCACGAACCAATGAAGCCAAATATGGTTTTTACAGTAGAACCAGGAATTTACATTCCGGCAGAAGGTTTTGGAATTCGTCTAGAAGATGATATGGTTATTCAAGAAAAAGGTGCTGCTTTTAACTTAATGCGAAATATACCTATTGAAATTGATGAGATTGAAAGTTTAATGAATAGTTAAATTTTAGTGATCAGTTTTCAGTTTTCAGTTTAAACGGTTTATTTTGATAAGCCGTTTTTTATTTATAAATCATTTAGTTCTTTAACGTGATTGTTTGTTATATAAGTAATTAAATAACGATTATTACTTTTTTCGAAGAAAATGTACCAAGTTGTTCTATTGTTTGGTTTGTAAAAGGCATAATTAGAGCCAAATTTTTTTAATTTTATTGGTGCTTTTTTATAAGGAAAATTAAATAATTCTTTTTCAATAAAAAAGGTTAAATTATCTACATAATTTGCTGAATATTCATAAAACGAGAAATATTCCTTTTCAAAAAGTAAATCACTTAAATTATTAATAAAATCTTCAATTTCTGGCAAATATTGAATACTTACTTTTTCCAAGGCAATGATTTTATGTGTTTTTTTGTTCTTTCTCTTAGTTCATCACCAGAAATACTTCTTGCCCATTCCTTTTCAAAATCAAAAGTGTCTTCTGATTTTATAGATTCTAATTTATTTAAAATTTTAGAATCTTCAATGGTTTGAATCCATTTTATTAGATTTTCTTTTTGAGTTACTATATTCATATTAAATTCTAATTTTTAACAAAGCTACTAAATATTTTTTTTGATAGAAACGTTTAGCTTAATAAATATAAGTTAATTCAAATATTTTATAACATTTGATCATTGTAATTATCCGCAAACTTGTCATTCTTAAGCTCGAAGAATCTCAAGTAATATTGGTTTCATTTTTTCTAAAGTTTTGGTGGGATTCTTCCTTCGTCAGAATGACAAACTGGGCGGAAATTATTGCTTTAAATTTATTTCAATTAATACAGATTATCAA
>NZ_JAYUPK010000071.1:0-22029 GCF_043760115.1 Flavobacterium sp. | reverse complement strand
CCAAAAGATTTCCTAAATGTGGTGTTCCTGTACTTTGAACTCCAGTAAGTATTTTAGACATAAAAAAAATTATTTACTGCAAAGTTAAACCTTTGTATTAAAAATAACTTACTATTGTTTATTTTTGACACTATGAGATTTATAAAAATTATTTTTTGGACGTTGTACCGCATTTGGTTTTACATTTTAATGGCAATTCCAATCTTGATAATGTTTCCATTTTTAGTACTTTCTATTTTAAAAGAAAAATGGTATCCTTACTTTTTTATAATGGCACGAATTTGGGCTAAATGTATTCTTTTTGGAATGGGATTTTTTTATAAAGTAGAAAGAGAACAAGAACTACAAGAAGGAAAAAGTTACATGCTTACCGCCAATCACACTTCTATGGCAGACATTATGTTGATGTTATCTATTACTAAAAATCCGTTTGTATTTGTTGGAAAAAAAGAGTTGGTAAAAATTCCGTTATTTGGATTTTTTTACAAACGAACTTGTATTTTAGTAGATAGAAATAGTCCAAAAAGCAGGCACGAAGTATTTGAAAGAGCACAAAAAAGAATAAATCAAGGATTGAGTATTTGTATATTTCCAGAAGGTGGCGTTCCAGATGAATCTGTTTTATTGGACGAGTTTAAAGATGGCGCTTTTAGGTTGGCAATAGATCATCATTTATCAATTGTTCCAATGACATTTCCAGATAATAAGGAACGTTTTTCATATACTTTTTTAAGTGGAAATCCAGGAAAAATGCGTGCTAAAATTCACAAATTTATTGAAACAAAAGACTTAAAATCTGAAGACAGAAAAACTGTAAAAGAAGCAACAAGAACTGTAATTTTAAATCAATTACAAATATTTGAAAAACTAAAAAAGAGCACTTAACTAGAGTGCTCTTTTCTGTTATCACTCTAAAGCAATAACACCACTTAACTAATTTATAAACTTATTAACCTTTTAAAAACTATAACTTATACCTGAATATACGCCAAAAACATAAGGTTTAAAGTCGCCAACATTATTGGTAAAAGTGTTTAACTGATATTTAAAAACTGGTTCTAAATGCGCATTAAAATTTTTAAGAAAATTGTATTTAAAACCTAAACCTAAATTGGTGCTAAAATGCAAAGTATTAAGATTATTGGCTTCTCCAATTTTCATATTTATTTTGTCAGATTGTAAATAAATTTCATTTTGATTTAAATACAAAGTACTCATTCCGCCAATAAAATCAAGACCAAATTTTTTATCTACAAGTCGGTAAGAAAGCTCTAAAGGAAATTCTATATAACCCATTTTTTGGTTTAAACTACCTTCGTTTTTATTAATTTCGGCAATTTTATTAAAAGGCGAATCTACATTAGACAAACTTTCAATTGTTATTAATGAACCAGGAACATTTGGATTTAAATTGGCAATTTTACCACTAACAGCAGACGAATTTTCATAATATACAATTCCGTTGGTATCATAATCAACTGCAAGACGGTTTAAACCAGTTCTTATTTTTAATTTTTTATTCACTGCATAATTTACACCAACTCCATAACTAAAATTACCTGCATAATTTTTATCGTTACTGGCAAGTTTATTGTCTAATGGCGAACCATTTCCAGTTGAACTAAAATAAATAGGTGCAACATTGGTTACAACTTGCCACCTATTCATTTTTGGTTCTTCATTCAATTTTGCTTCTTTTTCTTTTAGCAATTCTTCCAGCATATTAGGTTCAACTATAGCAATTTTCGTCGAATCTATTTTGTTTGTAAACTCTTTAAAAATTGGGTTAGATTTCTCTACAACTATTTCTTTAGAATTTAAATTGAATGTTTTATTGTCTTTATTTTGAGTTTGATTAACTATTGATTTATCTTCTAAACTCTTATTTATATAATAGTTATCAGTATTTAAATCTGTAGAATTTAATTTTTCAGAATCTGAATTAAATAAATTAGACTTGGTATTATTTTTGACTTTTGAACTTTTTTCGGCGATTTTATCAATATTATTATTAGAAATTTCAGATGATGATTTGGTGTTTTTTATAACATTTGATTTTAAATCTTTTTTATTTTCTAATGAATTTGATTTAGAATTTATATCAGAAATTTTATTTTTTGAAGCGTTTATTCTGTTTAAATTTTCGTTTTCGATAACTGAATTTTGATTTAAAATATCCTCAGAATTTGAATCAGAATTTATATTTTCATTTGATTCATTTTCAGAATTTGCTACGCTTTTTATTGATTTATTTTCTTTAGAAATAGTATTTTTTTTATCAAGTTTAGCATCAACATCTTTTGATTGATTAACAACAGGATTACTGTTATTTACTTCATTTGATTTAAAATCTGAATTAAAAAAAATAATTCCAATCGCTAATAATGCAGCAACACCAGAAAACTTCCACCAAAACGGAATAACTCTTCTTTTTTTCTTTTCTTGCAATTTTTCTTTGATGTTTTCCCAAGCAGTTTCGTTTGGTTCAACTTCAAAGTTTTTAAATTTATCTTGAAAGAGATGTTCTATATTTTTTCTTTCGTTCATTTGGAAAAAGGTATTTTTGAATTACCTACATTATGTTCTATTTTTTCTTTTAAAATAACTTTAGCTCTTGATAAGTTAGATTTTGATGTTCCAACAGATATTCCAAGCTCATTTGCAATTTCTTGATGACTGTAATTTTCAAAAACCGTTAGGTTAAAAACCAGTCTGTATCTGTCTGGTAATTCTTGAATAATTTTCATTAAAAACTCCATTGATACATCGTCTTCAATCTCAACTTCTGGTTCATCTGGAATATTTTCGTCAACTATACTTAAAAAACTTTTTCCTCTATATTGTTGAAGAACTAAGTTTAGCATTACTCTTTTTATCCAACCGTCAAACGATCCTTTAAATTCAAATTGCTTTATTTTTTCAAATATTAGCAAAAAACCATCTTGCAAATTATCTTGAGCTTCTACATAACTGGGCGAATATTTCAAGCACAATGAAAACAATTTGGGTGAATAATCTCTGTACAATTGTTCTTGCGCTTTTATATCATTTTTTATACACCTTTTTATGAGTTCTTCTTGGCTCAAATTTGAAATATTAATGATCTACAGTCGCATCGAATTCTAAAAATTCATCTTGTCCTTGACTATTAATTCCGCTAAAAAATTTAAAATGATAAATTCCTTCGGCAATTGGTTTAAATTTTAAATTTACTTCTGTAACAGTTACATTATCTGCTTGGCAATTGTCTTGATTAACTTTGATAGTTTCTATTGCTACAACTCTTGTTAAACCAGTTGCTTCATAAAATATACCGTTATATAAATGGCAAGAAGTTGGTTTAATATATTTCATTGGAATATAAGTAATGCTATCAGTTGCAAATTCTGTTGGAAAATTTACTTCTGCAACTGGAACAAGTTCTGTGGTGTAAGTTTGTTCTTCGTTTAAAGAACATGCACTTAACGTTATTATTACTATAAAAAGTGCTAGTATTTTTTTCATTATAATTTTCATTTAGTTACTAGATGCAAAAAGGTTAAAAAGGTTGCGTTGAAAAATAAAAAAAATCACGCTCAAGGCGCGATTTTTATTTTTATAAGATTTAAGCGTCAGCTAATGCTTTAATATGTGCTTTAATTTTTAGTTCTAATTCGTCTGCCATTTCTGGATTATCTTTTATTAAAGATTTTACGCCATCTCTACCTTGACCTAGTTTTGTATCGCCATAACTAAACCATGAACCTGACTTTTTAATAATTTCAAATTCTACTGCAAGATCAAGAATTTCTCCAGTTTTAGAAACTCCTTCGCCATACATAATGTCAAATTCGGCAGTTTTAAATGGTGGCGCAACTTTATTTTTTACCACTTTAACTTTAGTTCTGTTTCCAATTACATTATCGCCATCTTTTATTTGAGACGAACGACGAATGTCTAAACGAACCGAAGCATAAAATTTCAAAGCATTTCCTCCAGTTGTAGTTTCTGGATTACCAAACATAACTCCTATTTTCTCTCTCAACTGATTGATAAAGAAAACGGTACAGTTTGTTTTGCTAATAGTTCCAGTTAATTTTCTAAGTGCTTGCGACATTAATCTTGCGTGCAATCCCATTTTAGAATCGCCCATTTCACCTTCAATTTCACTTTTTGGTGTTAATGCTGCAACCGAGTCAATTACTACAATATCAATTGCTCCAGAACGAATTAAATTCTCTGCAATTTCTAGAGCTTGTTCACCATTATCTGGTTGCGAAATAATTAAATTATCAATATCTACACCCAATTTTTCTGCATAAAATCTATCAAAAGCGTGTTCTGCATCAATAAAAGCTGCAATTCCACCAGCTTTTTGAGCTTCGGCAATAGCATGCAATGTTAAGGTTGTTTTTCCAGAAGATTCTGGACCATATATTTCTATAACTCTTCCTCTTGGATAACCGTTTACACCAAGTGCTAAGTCTAAACCTAGCGAACCAGATGAAATGGTTTCTACTTCTACAATGGCTTTATCGCCCATTTTCATTACGGTTCCTTTTCCGTAAGTCTTGTCTAATTTATCTAACGTTAGTTGTAACGCTTTTAATTTGGCTTCTTTTTCTGCACTCATTTTATTTGAAATTTAATGGCATTTAATTTCGTAAAAATAAGTATTTTTTTTGAGATTTTTATAGTTGTGAAAATGAGTTTTAAACAATTATTAAATAAATATATTCCTTACTTTTACCACAATTTTAAAATGAGTTATGGAAAAAATTATTTCGTATCCAATTTCGGTAATTTATTATTTGTGTTTTGGTTTGTTTTTAGTTGTTTTTCATCCCATTCAATGGATATGTTCGAACGTTTTTGGTTACCAAGCGCACAAGAAAAGTGTAGATTATTTAAACTTTTTTTTAGTGCGATGTACCAATTTACTTGGAACAACTTATTCCTTTAAAAATAGAAATGATATTCCAAAAGGAGTTCCTATAATTTTTGTTGCCAACCATCAAAGCATGTATGATATTATTGGAATGATTTGGTTTTTAAGAAGGTTTCACGCCAAGTTTGTTAGTAAAAAAGAACTAGGAAAAGGTGTTCCAAGTGTTTCGTATAATTTAAGAAATGGTGGTTCAGTTTTAATTGATAGAAACGACCCAAAAGCTGCCATTGTAGAAATAAAAAAATTATCAGAATACATTGAATTGAATAAAAGAGCCGCGGTAATTTTTCCGGAAGGAACAAGAAGTAGAACTGGAAAACCAAAAGAATTCGCACAAAGTGGTTTAAAGATTTTGTGTAAATATGCACCATCAGCTTATGTAGTTCCAATTTCTATAAATAATTCTTGGAAAATGGTTAAATTTGGTGCTTTCCCAATGGGTTTAGGGAACAAATTAGAATTTAAAATTCACAAACCAATTGCAGTTAGCGAATATTCATTTGAAGAAATAATTAAAAAAACAGAAACTGCTGTTGTAACAGACATTAAACTCTAGTTAAAATTAGTGAATTACCAAAAATCAAACGTAAATTTGTATTAAATAATAAAAGATTTTAAATTTACTAAAAATCTAAATTCTTAAAATCTAAATTCCTATTATATAATGTCTATAAAAAACATACGTCTAGAAGTAATGCAGTTTCTAGAAAAAAACGTTGATAGTTTTGTTGATCAATTTTTAATTCCGGTCGAAAAAATTTGGCAACCATCAGATTTACTTCCTAACTCAGAACAAGAATCATTCTTAGATGAGGTTAAAGAATTGCGAGAAATTGCTAAAGATTTACCTTATGATTTTTGGGTTGTGCTTGTTGGCGATACCATTACCGAAGAAGCTTTACCAACTTACGAATCGTGGTTGATGGATGTTGAAGGAATTGATAATGTTGAGCGAAATGGTTGGTCTAAATGGGTTCGTCAATGGACAAGTGAAGAAAACCGTCACGGAGATTTACTAAATAAATATTTGTATCTATCTGGAAGAGTAAATATGCGCGAAGTTGAAATGACAACACAACATTTAATTGCCGATGGATTTGATATTGGTACAGGTCGTGATCCATATAAAAATTTTGTTTACACTAGTTTTCAAGAATTAGCAACTTATATTTCTCATAATAGAGTTTCTCAAATTGCTAAGAAGTATGGCGATGCTAAGTTGTCTAAAATATGTAAATTAATTGCTGGCGATGAAATGCGTCATCATCACGCTTATTCTGAATTTGTATCTCAAATTTTTAAAGTTGATCCTAGCGAAATGATGCTTTCATTTCAATATATGATGAAGCAAAAAATAGTTATGCCTGCTTTATTTTTAAGAGAATCTGGAGAAAAAATTGGAACAGCATTTGAAGAATTTTCTAATTCTGCACAAAAAATAGGAGTGTATACTGCAGCTGATTATGTAGATATTTTACAGAAGTTGGTAGAAAAATGGGAAATAGATAAAATTGTAAATCTAACCGACGAAGCCGAAAAAGCAAGAGATTATTTAATGAAATTACCTGCTCGAATGGCAAAAATATCAGAAAGATTGATCTTGCCAGAGGAAACTAAAATTTTTAAATGGGTTAAGCCAGCGTTGGTTAGATAAATAAAAAAACATTAATCTAAATTCCAAATTCCAATTGTATTAGAATTTGGAATTTTTTATAAATAGATGAATGACATTAATTGACAATACTATACTTTTTGTAAAACAAAAACTTGAAAATGCAGAAGGTGGACACGATTGGTTTCACATAGAACGTGTTTATAAAAACGCTTTACTTATTGCGAAAGAGGAAGTTTGTAACTTAGAAATAGTTAAACTTGGCGCATTACTTCACGATATTGCCGACAGTAAATTTAATAATGGTGACGAAAGTGTTGGTCCAAGAGTTGCCAGAGAATTTCTTGAAAGTTATAAAGTTGATGAAGAAATTATTATTCATGTAATTAATATTATTGATAACATATCTTTTAAAGGTGGAAATTTCGAAAAGAAATTTAACTCAATAGAATTACAAATTGTACAAGATGCAGATAGGTTGGATGCCATTGGAGCAATAGGAATTGCTAGAACTTTTAACTATGGTGGATTTAAAAACAGGCAATTGTACAATCCAGAAATTCTTCCTAATTTGAATAGGAATAAAGAAGAATATAAAAACAATGAAGCACCAACTTTAAATCATTTTTACGAAAAACTACTTCTTTTAAAAGACAAAATGAATACCCAAACAGGAAAAAAAATTGCCCAAGAAAGACATCGTTTTATGGAAGTTTTTCTAGAGCAATTTTATGCAGAATGGAAAGGTGAGAAGTAGTTTTAATTATTACAATAAATAATCCCAAAAATTTTCTTTGTGAATAACCTGAGTAGTTTTAGGATGGTATTTTACTGTAAATGATTTAGTGAATTTTACTTTAACATTTGGGTTGTATTTTATTTCAAAAGCATCAATTTCGTTGTTTTTTATTTCTAAAAAGTCAATTTCTGCTTGTTGCGTGTTACGCCAGAAATAAGTGTCTTTATATTGGTTTTCATAAGATAATTTTTTCTTTCTTTCGCTAATTACAAAGTTTTCCCACAATGCGCCAGCATCATTTCGAAGTTCTATTGGCGTAAAATTTTTAATAATTCTGTTTCGTAAACCGTTGTCCCAAAAATATACTTTTCTGCTTTTTCTAATTTCGTTATCTTGATTTTTGCTAAAAGCATTTAAACTAAAAACAATAAAGTTTTTTTCTAGAATATCTATATATTTTTCAACTGTCAATCGGTTAATTCCTAAATCATTTCCTAAAGAACTAAAATTTATTTCGCTTCCAATTCTAAAAGCCAACATTTGCACCAATCGTTGTAAAGTTGAAGATTTTTTTATTCCTTCTAGATTTAAAATATCTTTATACAAAAATCCTTCAACCAAATCGTTTAGAATTTTTTCTTCCTTGCCAAGATTATTTACAACTTCTGGATAATAGCCATAAACTAATCTATGCGGAACCAATCTAGTTTCTTCAACAAAGTTAGTGTGAGCAACCATTTCTTGATAACTAAACGGAAAAATTTGTATTTCTTCTTTTCGTCCTACCATGCTTTCTTTGGTTTTATCAGCCAACTCGAAAGCGCTACTCCCAGAAGCTATAACTTGAATTTCTGGAAAATTATCTACCATTCGTTTAATTAGTAATCCAATATTATGAATCATTTGTGCCTCATCAATAACCAGAATTTTATTTTCTCCAACCAATGCTTTTAATCTATCGGTTGTAATATTTTCAAGTAAAAGTTGTGTATCTGGTTCATCTCCATTTAGCCATAAAAAAGAATTATTTTTTATAGTGTTTTTAATTAACGATGTTTTTCCTACTTGTCTTGCTCCAAATACTAGTATAGCTTTACCTTTAAAAAGATAAGAATCTATTTCTTTTTGCAGAGTTCTGTGTATCATTTTACATTTATTTACAATGCAAATGTACTAAAAAATATAATAATATGATATTACAATATCAAAAAAATATAATAATATGATATTTGAGACTAATTCTAATAAAAAAAGAGAACTATTTAAAATTCTCTTTTTATATTTATTTTCCACAAAAAACAGCTTTCCTTTTTTCTAAAAATGCAGTTGTACCTTCTTTAAAATCTTCTGTTCCAAAGCATTTTCCAAAGTTTTTAATTTCTGTTTTAAAGCCGTCAACGCCATCTTTATAATTATCATTTATTGCTTTTATGGCTTTTCCAATTGCAACTGGAGAATTTTTCATAATTTTAGTTGCAATAGCTTTTGTAAATTCTAAAAGTTCTGCTTGCAGAACAACGTGATTTACTAATCCGTAATTTTTTGCAGTTTCGGCATCAATCATTCCAGCAGTCATTATTAATTCCATTGCTCTTCCTTTTCCAACAAGTTGAGGTAAACGTTGTGTTCCTCCATAACCAGGAATTACTCCAAGTGATGTTTCTGGCAAACCCATTTTGGCATTGTCTGATGCAACTCTAAAATGACAAGACATTGCCAATTCTAATCCGCCACCAAGTGCAAAACCATTTACGGCTGCAATTACTGGAGTTTTTAAATTTTCGATAAAATCGAACAATAATTCTTGTCCTTGTTGCGATAATTGTGCGCCTTCTTCTACAGAAAAATGTGCAAATTCTGAAATATCTGCGCCTGCAACAAATGCTTTTTCTCCTTCGCCAGTAAGAATTATTACTCTTGTTTCATGGTTTTCATTTAATGTTTTAAAAGCGTCGTGAAGTTCTTGAATGGTTGCAACATTTAGTGCATTTAGTTTTGATGGACGATTTATAGTAATTTGTGAGATTCCGTTTTCTGTTGAAACGATTATGTTTTCGTAATTCATAGTTTTTTATGTATTAATGTTACTTTTTAGCCCTGATTGAAGAGAAAATCATCTTTTCCAAAGTTTTTTTAAACTTTGGAAAAGATATTGAAACGGAAAGCAGGAATTGCAATTATTGAAAATGCCCAAGCCATTGTGCTTCTAATTTTGAATTATTGGAAGTGAGACAATAAAAGTGGTTCCTTTTCTATATTCGGTTTCAAATGTAATTGTTCCTTTGTAATTTTCTATTATGTTTTTTATAATTCCTAATCCTAAACCCATTCCGCTGTTTTTTGTGGTAAATTTTGGTTCGAAAATGCGTTCAATATTTTCTTGTTCTATTCCAATTCCGTTATCTTTTACTGTAATTTTTACTTCGTTTTCGTATTTATTTACTGCTACAACTATTAATTTATCATCTTGCTCATCTGGAATTGCTTGGATAGCGTTTTTGATTAAATTGGTAATAATTCTAACCAATTGCGTTCTATCCATAATGGTGATAACTTCATCTTCATCGCTTTTAAAATGGATGTATTCTTCGTTAAAAATATCTAAAGAAAACTCTACAACTTCTACAACATTTAGTGTTTCATTTTGTTGCGCTGGCATTGATGCAAAGTTAGAAAATGCTGATGCAACTGAACTCATTGTGTCTATTTGTTGAATTAATGTTTTAGAATAATCGTCTAGTTTTTGTTTTAAGTTTGGATCGTTTGCATCAAACTTTCGTTGAAAACTTTGAACTGTTAATCGCATTGGCGTTAGCGGATTTTTAATTTCGTGCGCCACTTGTTTAGCCATTTCTCGCCAAGCTTGTTCTCGTTCGCTTTGTGCTAACATTGTGGCACTTTCTTCTAACTTGTCAACCATTGCATTGTATGCTTTTATCAACGAATTTATTTCGCGACTGTTGGCTTCTATTACAATTTTTTCGTTCTTTTGATTTAAACTTGTTTCGTTTATTTTATCTGAAATTGTTTTTAAAGATTGTGTAATATAGGATGCTAAAAAGTATGCTAAAGCAAATGCAATGATTAGCATAAAAAAGTAAACTTGGCTTAGTCGAATTAAAAATTCTTGAATTTCATTTTCGTAAAAACTGTCGTCTTCTACATAAGGAAGATTTAAAATTCCGAGTGGTTTAAATTTGTCATCTTTTATTTGACTAAAGGAAGAACGGTTTTTTACACCATCGATACTTTTTATATCTACGTATCTTTTTTCTATTGACGATTGCACCAGTTTTACAATATATTTAGGAACTGGAGGCGAAATACTATCAACAGAAAAAGAAGCTTTGGATGATTTTAATAATTTTCCTTCAAGCGAATAAACATTAATTTCAAGATTGTGAATGTCTGACAATTCGTGAATTTTATCTTTAAAAATATAGGGTAAATTTTTTACGTTTAAAGGATAAGTAGTTGTAGAAAGTACGTAATTAATATGTTCTTTTATAGCGTCTTCTTTACGTTCAAGCCGTTCTTGATGGTATCGTCTTGCTTCGTTTTTAAACTGAATTACAGATATTGAAGCCATTAAAATAGACGCAATTAATATCAATACAATCATAGATAGGAAAATCCTAATTCTAAGAGATAGCATTGACATTTTAAAGTTTTTTAGCATTTGCTATTTATTCTTATTTCTAATTGTTTTATAAAATTTAAATCCTAACATAATGATAATTGAAAACAGAAAAATTCCGATTACACCATAAATCCAGTTGAAAGCATTTTTTAAAATTACTAAAAAAACTACTGCAAACAATATTATTGTTGCACCTTCGTTCCACAATCGCATAAAATTGGATGTGTATTTTACTTCGTCTTTTTGCAACTGATTGTAAATTTGTTGGCATTTAAATTGGTATAAAAATAGTACAAAAACAAAGCCAAGTTTAACGTGCATCCAAGACATTTGTAACCAAGCAGGATTTAAAATTAATAACCAAACTGCAAAAATTGTTGCTAAAATGGAGCTTGGCCAAGTAATAATATACCAAAGTCGGTACGTCATTATTTTATATTGTTTTTGTAAAATTTCTTTTTCTGGCGAAGGTTTTTCGCTAGCTTCTATTTGATAAACAAACAAGCGAACAATATAAAATAATCCTGCAAACCAAGTGATTACGAATATTAAATGTAGTGATTTTATGTAGTTATAGAGTTCCATTAAATTAAAGTTATAATCGTAATTAGTGGTATAATAAAAATGAAAAGAAGAACTAAATTTAGTTTCAAAATTCTGACAAAAATTTTATTTTTAAATAGGATAAAAATAACTAGTGTTATTAAATTTAATAAAATTAATATAGGATAAAAAATCATGAATATAATTGGTGATTTATCAGAATCTGTTTTAAATATAAAAAAAATAATTCCAACAATAATTATAAAATTAAATATATAAGGAACTATTTTAATAATTTTTTGCATAGATTCTAATTTTTCTCCCAATCGGTAATCCATTCAGCAACAGTCGCACACCATTCATCGCCATCATTCATACACGGAATTGCCATAAACTCTTTTCCGCCATGATGCAAAAACTCTTCATTGGCTTCCATAGCAATTTCTTCCAAAGTTTCTAAACAATCACTAACAAAAGCTGGAGTTACAACTGCCAATTTCTTAATTCCTTTTTCGGGCATTTTATTTACTTCAACATCTGTATAAGGTGTAAGCCATTTATCGCCAGCCAATCTTGACTGAAACGTTTGACTGTATTTTCCTTCTGGAATTCCTAAATATTTTACAACTTGTTTTGTGGTTTCGTAACATTGATGACTGTAACAAAATTCGTGTGCTGGCGATGGTGTATCGCAACACGTTCTGTCTATTTTACAATGCGACTTTGTAATGTCTGTTTTTCTAATATGACGTTTTGGAATTCCGTGATACGAAAACAATAAATGATCATATTCAAAAGTGTCTAATTTACTTTTTATAGAATTTGCCAATGCTTTTATATAACTTGGTTTGTTATAAAAAGCTGGAACAATTGTGAATTTCATATTTGGAAAATGCTTGGCACGAAGTTCTTCTGCCAATACTAAAATTGTAGTAGTAGAAGCCATTGCATGTTGTGGATACAAAGGAAAAAGCATTACTTCATTTACACCTTTATCATGCAATTCTTGTAACCCTTTTAATATTGTCATTTTACCATATCGCATAGAAAGTGCTACAGGAATGTCAACTAAATCTTGCACTTTTTTGGTCATTCTTTGAGAAATTACAACTAATGGCGAACCTTCTTTCCACCAAATTTTAGCATAAGCTGCAGCCGATTTTTTTGGTCGTGTTTGTAAAATAACTCCTCGAACTAACAATGCTCGCAATAAAAACGGAACGTCAATTACAAATCGATCCATTAAAAATTCATCTAAATAAGGTTTGACATCTTTGGCAGTTGGACTTTCTGGCGAACCTAAATTTACTAATAATACTCCTTTCATAAATATAAAATTTTTTCATTATTATCATTCCGGAGAATGAGAAATCGCTGCAAAAGTAATTAAACTTGATTTTTTAATTATTTGATTAACACTTTTTTATTGATTGTTTGATGATTGAAAAATAGAAGACAAAACTAATTTTTTATTAATTTACCAATTACGAAATTAAAAACAGTTTTAATTAAATTTTTTTAAATTGTCAGTTTTTAAAGAAGTAATTTGATTTAAATGCATTAAATCATTCGTTAAAAAATTCAATCAATAAGTTGTTTATAGACATTCTCAATGATTTTAATATTGAACTATCAACTTTTATAATTCTACTTTTATCGATACTTTGAATATGATCAAAGCATAATTCGCCAGCTATATTATTGTGATTTGTTAAGATTCTAAAAGGATAACCTTTGGGTTTTGATGCAAATGGCACAAATACTATCGCCTTCATATAGGTATTGATACTATTGGGCGAAACTATCAAACAAGGTCTAATTTTAGATATTTCACTACCTTTTGTAGGGTTTAAATCCACTAATACAATATCCCACTTTTTATACATTATTAATGCCATCAAGTAATATTGTGTCAAAATCATTAAAATCGTCTTCATCTTCTATTACCATAGTAGATAAAATTTCTGCCCATTTTACTCGTGGTGGCAAAGTTCTTTTTACTGGTGTAATTATTAAACTATTATTTTCTAATTTAATAACCACATTTTTGCCTTCAAATGCGTTTAAGAATTCTTTTGGAATTCTTAAACCACTTGAATTTCCTATTTTTATTATCTGTGTTTGATGTGTATTTATCATAATACAAATGTAATTACTTTTTACTTTTTGTAATAATTTTATTTAATAGCTAAATTCATCAAATACTTCTTAGGTGTAGTTGCAAATTTCTTTTTAAACGCCGTTATAAAATGACTTCCAGTGCTATACCCAATTTTTAAACCCACTTCGTTTACATTATACGAACCAGAATCTAATAATTTTCGAGCATAATCCATTTTATAATCAAATAAAAATCCGTAAACAGTATCACCATAAATTTGTTTGAAACCCATTTTTAATTTCTTTAAATTCAATCCAATTTCATCTGCCAACTCTTGTAAACTTGGTGGTTCAGACATATTGGCAATGATAATTTCCTTAGCTTTTTTAATTTTTAAAACATTGTCTTCGTCTATTAAAAACGGACATTGTTCTGCATTTGGATCTTCATTTCTGTTGAAATATAAACTCAATAATTCATATCCTTTTCCTTTATAATAAAGATTTTTTATAGATGGATTTAAATTATAATGAAACATTTGACTAAGCACAATTGCCATTGATGGACTAATATTATCTTCTTTATAATATTTTTTATCATTATTTTCTTCACTCAAAAACGGAATATAATCAGATTCTGTAGAAAATAAAGAATGAAACTTTTGAATAGAAACTATAACAGAAATTACCCAAGAATTTGGTGCTAATTCTAAATTTAATGGCAACTCTTTTTGCGGATTATAAAACAAATAAGACTTTTCTTCATTCAAATCTAAAGCATAACTTCCTTGATTAAAAATAAACTTTGCCTTTCCTTTCATACCAAAATGAAATTGTATCAAACCTTGATTTATGTGTCTTTCAACATGATATGATTCGTTAGAATCATTCTGAAATCTAATTAAGGTAAAGTCATTTTCAATTGTTATAACTTCTTGAGAACTCATAGCGATATTTTTTTTATACTGAACTTGTTTGACTATCTATTTATTATTTAGAATAGTTCTATATAATAAATTCGAAGATACTTGATTTCATTGCAAATTTAAAATAAATTCTATAGATTTCACTATTTATTAATAAAAAAACGCGTAGCGATACAAATAGTCCTTACAGCGTTACTTTTATAAATAGTATAGTAATAATTTTGCATCACTTTCTTTCAAAAGTTACAAATGGAAAAATTTAATAACGCTAAACATACTTCTTTTTACGCACTTGGCTTAAGTTATAAAAAAGCTGATGCAGTTATAAGAGGAAAATTTAGTTTAGATTCTAATGCCAAATCAACCTTATTAATTCAAGCCGAAGCCGAAGGAATTGAAGCATTATTAGTAACTTCTACTTGCAACAGAACCGAAATTTATGGCTTTGCCAATCATCCTTATCAATTAATAAAATTACTTTGCGAAAACAGTAATGGTTCGGTTGAAGAGTTTCAAGAAGTTGCCTACATTTATAAAAATCAAGAAGCAATAAACCATATGTTTCGTGTTGGAACAGGTTTAGACAGTCAAATTCTTGGCGATTTTGAAATTATCAGTCAATTAAAAATTGCGTTTACCGAAAGTAAATCTAACGGAATGGTTAATACATTTCTTGAAAGACTAGTAAATTCTGTAATTCAGGCAAGTAAAAAAATAAAAACCGAAACTGAAATTTCTTCTGGAGCAACATCAGTTTCATTTGCATCTGTACAATATATTATTAAAAATGTTGAAGATGTTTCTAATAAAAATATTCTGCTTTTTGGAACTGGAAAAATAGGAAGAAATACTTGTGAAAACCTTGTAAAACATACCAAACACGAGCAAATTACTTTAATAAACAGAACCAAAGATAAAGCTGAAAAATTAGCAAATAAATTAGATTTAATTGTAAAAGATTATTCAGATTTGCAATTAGAACTTCAAAAAGCTGATGTTGTAGTAGTTGCAACTGGAGCTCAAAATCCAACAATTGATAAAGCAATTTTAAATCTTAAAAAACCATTGTTGATTTTAGATTTATCAATTCCGAAAAATGTTCACGAAAATGTTCAAGAGCTAAACGGTGTAACTTTAATTCATTTAGATCATCTTTCGCAAATGACAGATGAAACGTTAGAAAATAGAAAACTTCACATCCCAAAAGCCGAAGCTATTATTGAAGAAATTAAAGAAGAATTCACTTCTTGGACAAAAAACCGAAAATTTGCTCCAACAATTCATGCTTTAAAAGAAAAATTAAACTCTATTAAAGATGGCGAATTGAATTTTCAACGTAAAAAACTATCCAATTTTAATGAAGAACAAGCCGAACTAATTAGCAATAGAATTATCCAAAAAATTACCAATCACTTTGTAAATCATTTAAAAGATGTCGAATCAATGGATGAAGGAATTGAATGGATTGAAAAAGTTTTTCAATTAGAACAGGAAAAATCTTTTTTTTAAGTCAGACACTAATTTCACAAATTAGCACGAATTTGTGAAATTTAAAAGAATTACACGAATTAATAATTAGTGTAAATTTGTGAAATTCGTGTAAAAAACAATAAAGAGTGTCAAATAAAACAATTAGAATAGGAACGAGAGACAGCGAATTAGCACTTTGGCAAGCAACAAATGTTCAAAAAAAACTAATAGATTTAGGATATAAAACTGAAATTATTGCCGTAAAATCTACAGGCGATTTAATTTTAGACAAACCACTTTACGAACTCGGAATTACAGGAATTTTTACCAAAACGCTTGATGTTGCCATGATAAACGGTCAAGTTGATATTGCTGTTCATTCTATGAAAGACGTTCCAACCGCATTGCCACAAGGAATTGTACAAGCTGCGGTTTTAGAAA
Organism: Flavobacterium sp.; assembly: GCF_043760115.1. Classification (GTDB taxonomy): domain Bacteria; phylum Bacteroidota; class Bacteroidia; order Flavobacteriales; family Flavobacteriaceae; genus Flavobacterium. The sequence continues at coordinate 5,631 of NZ_JAYUPK010000071.1, read as the reverse complement.
GAGCCAATTTTAATGATATTTTAGTCTACAATAATCATCTTGATTTTTTAGAAAAAGATGGCACAATCGCAACAGGAAGTTTGCGTCGTCAAGCAATGTGGCTTAATAAATATCCCAATCACAAGGTTGTAGATTTACGAGGAAATGTAAATACTAGAATGCAAAAATTAAAAGAGAATAATTGGAATGGTGCAATTTTCGCAGCAGCAGGATTAGAACGAATAAACATAAAACCAGAAAATTTTATCAATCTAGATTGGATGATTCCTGCACCAGCACAAGGCGCAATGGTAATTGTAGCCATGGCAAATGATGAATTTTGTAAAGAAGCAGTTGCTGAATTAAATCATTTAGAAACAGATATTTGTACCTATATAGAAAGACAATTTTTAAAAATACTTGAAGGTGGATGTACAGCACCAATTGGAGCTTTAGCAACTTTTAATGAAAAAGAGGATACCATAAATTTTATAGGACAATTGCTTTCTATTGACGGAAAAGACAAATTAGAAATCGAAAAAACAGTAGACATTTCCAAATGGAAGAAATTAGGATTTAATTGCGCACAAGAAATTTTAAATAATGGCGGAATAGAATTGATGAAGAATATTAAATTAGCATTAAAAAATTAGAAGCGAATGGCTTGGTCATTTTCTACAATCCTTTTTCCTGCTTTCCATTTCAATCTTTTTTTAAAAGAAAAAAAGGATTTTCATTGCAATCAGGGCTAAAAAGCTATTGTATAACATAAAAACACTTAATGAATCTTAATTCCTTAATAGTTCAAAAAGAAAACTATGACTAAACAAACCAATATATTATCTACTAAAAAGCTATTGCCAAATCAAAAGCAACAATTACTAGATGCTAATTTTTTAGTAATTGAAGAAGATTTTATAGAAACTAAAATTAAGAATTTTGAATTCTCCTCCTTTGGAGGAGTGTCCGAAGGACGAGGTGGTTTAAAAGTTAACGAAAATCTAATTTTCACAAGTCAAAACGCAGTACAAAGTATTCTAAATCATCCAAAATGTGAAGATTTAAAAAGTAAAAACGTTTTTTCTGTAGGAATGAAAACCAAAGATTTATTAACAGAAAACGGATTTAACGTTATCGCTTACACAGGTTACGCATCAGATTTAGCAGAAATAATTTCACTAGTTTACTCCAACGAAACTTTTACATTTTTCAGCGGAAATTTACGTAGAGATATTCTTCCAGAAACCTTAAAAGAAAACGGAATCATATTCAACGAAATAGAAGTTTACGAAACCAATTTAATATCGAAAAAAATAACTCAAAAACTTGATGGAATTCTATTTTTCAGTCCATCAGCAGTAGAAAGTTATTTAAAATCAAACACAATTAAAGAAGAAATGTGTTTTTGTATAGGCGAAACAACAGCAGAAGCATTAGAAAATAAAAAAATAAAAAACATCACAATTGCAGACAAACCATCTGTAGAAAATGTAATTGAAGAAGTAATAGAATATTATAAAAATTAACTTAGCGCTTTTGCGCCTTTGTGGCATAATAAAAAACAAAATGATCAAAAACGACCTATTTTTAAGAGCACTAAACAACGAAATTGTAGATCGTCCACCAGTTTGGATGATGCGTCAAGCAGGAAGATATTTGCCAGAATTTAGAGCATTGCGCGACAAATACGATTTTTTTACACGTTGTGAAACGCCAGAATTAGCAGCAGAAATTACGGTTCAACCTATACGAATTGTTCAACCAGATGCAGCCATTTTATTTTCAGATATTTTGGTAGTTCCAAGAGCAATGGGAATTCATGTAGAATTGAAAGACAATTTAGGACCAATTATTCCCAATCCAATTCGCACTATAGAACAAGTAAATCAAGTTTTTGTTCCAGACGTTCACGAAACATTAGGTTATGTTTTTGATGCCATCAAACTAACCAAACAAATGTTGAATGATGAGGTTCCATTAATTGGTTTTGCAGGTTCGCCTTGGACCATTTTTTGCTATGCAGTTGAAGGAAAAGGATCTAAAAGTTTTGACACAGCCAAAGGATTTTGTTTTTCAAATCCAATTGCAGCTCACACATTATTACAAAAAATTACCGACACAACTATTTTATATCTAAAAGAAAAAGTAAAAGCAGGATGCAACGCCATTCAAATTTTCGATTCTTGGGGCGGAATGTTATCGCCAGTAGATTATCAAGAGTTTTCTTGGAACTATATTAACCAAATTGTTGAAGCATTAGCTGAAGATACAAAGGTTATTGTTTTTGGAAAAGGATGTTGGTTTGCATTAGGAGAAATGTCAAAATCAAAAGCATCAGCTCTGGGTGTAGATTGGACATGTTCGCCAAGAAATGCAAGATATTTATCTGGTGGAAAAATCACATTACAAGGAAATTTTGATCCGAGTAGATTGTTATCTCCAATTCCAACTATCAAAAAAATGGTACACGAAATGATAAACGAATTTGGTAAAGACAGTTACATTGTAAATCTAGGTCATGGAATTTTACCAAATATTCCTGTAGATCATGCGAAAGCATTTATAGATGCTGTTAAGGAATATAAATCTTAAAATTATGGGATTTAGTAATTGGAAACTTGATGAGTTAGATAAAGTTCAACCAAATGAGTTTTTTGAGTTAGTTCAAAAGAACAAAACACGAATTGAAAACACTTTAACAATTACTGTTGCAAATTGTGAGAGTCAAGAAAAAATCAATCAGTATTTTAAGATTAAAAATCAAAATCAAATAAATAAAACTGATTTTTATTTTTACATCAGAAATATAGAAACCAATAATTTAATTGGGTACATCGGAATTAAAAAAATTGATTATAAAATTTTAAAATGTGAATTGTTCTATTTTGTAGATAAAAATTTTGAAGGAAAAGGAATAATTTCTAAAGCTGTTAAGCAAATCATAAATCATTGTTTTGAAGAGTTATTAATGAATAAAATTATAATTTGTACTTCAAAGATAAATATTGGAAGTCAACAAATTGCTCTAAAACACAACTTTAAACAAGAAGGAATTTTAAGAAATGAAAGATTAAATCATTTAAATGAATATGAAGATATAGTTTATTTTGGATTATTAAAATCAGATTATATAATATAACTTTTAAATCATAATAGTATGACAAAAGAAAGCGCCATAAAATTATTCGAACAAAAACAAATTCGATCTGTTTGGAATGAAGATAAGGAGAAATGGTATTTTTCTATTGTTGATGTAATACAAATTCTAATAGAAAATGAAAGACTAAGGAAATATTGGAGCGATTTAAAATCTAAATTGCTTAAAGAAGGAAGTCAAGTGTCCGAGAAAATCGGACAGTTGAAACTTCAAGCAGAAGATGGAAAAATGCGAATGACGGATGTAGCAGATACCGAACAATTATTCCGATTAATACAATCTGTTCCATCAAAAAAAGCCGAACCTTTCAAATTATGGTTAGCCCAAGTTGGTAGAGAAAGAATTGACGAAATTGAAGATCCAGAACTAGGTTTTGATCGGCTTATGGAAACCTATCTTAAAAAAGGATATTCCAAAGAATGGGTAAACCAACGTTTAAAAAGTATCGAGGTAAGAAAAGAACTTACAGATGAATGGGATAATCGTGGAGTTAATAAAGGACAAGAAATGGAACGAAGTGGAATTCTTGAACACCGAAAAAAAAATAAAAAAAGACGTGAAAAATATGCTATTTTAACAGATGAAATTACAAAAGCTTGGAGTGGTTTATCTGTTAAAGAATATAAAAATCATAAAGGATTAAATAAAGAAAATTTGCGAGACAACATGAGCAATCTTGAATTGGTTTTAAATATGCTGGCAGAAGTAACAACTACAGAAATCAGCAAAGAAAAGAAACCTAAAAATTTTACAGAAAATAAAAAAATTGCAAATCAAGGCGGAACAATTGCAGGAAATACTCGTAAAGAAATTGAAGCAAAAACAGGTAAAAAAATAGTAAACAAATTAAATGCATCAGATTATTTAGAAAATAAAAAAGGTTTGCAATAATGAAAAATAAATTCTACCAATACATACTTCAACTTCAAGACCAAATCGTTGCCGGATTAGAAGCTATCGAAGAAAAAGCCAAATTCCGTGAAGATATTTGGGAACGACCAGAAGGTGGTGGAGGAAAAACACGAGTTATAGAAAATGGCGAAGTAATAGAAAAAGGCGGCGTAAACATTTCAGCAGTGCACGGAAAACTTCCAGAAGCAATGCAACAAATGTTTAATGTTGGCGAAGCCGATTTTTTTGCTTGCGGATTAAGTTTAGTAATTCATCCAAAAAATCCAATGGCACCAACAGTTCACGCAAATTGGCGTTATTTTGAAATGTATAACGAAAGAGGTGAAATTATAAATCAATGGTTTGGTGGCGGACAAGATTTAACACCATATTATTTATTTGAAGAAGATGCCATTCATTTTCATCAAACTTGTAAAACCGCTTGCGATAAACATAACATAGATTTTTATCCAAAATATAAAAAGCAATGCGATGATTATTTTTGGAACGCACATAGAAACGAAGCTCGAGGAATTGGCGGATTATTTTTTGATTATTGCAAAGCAACAGAACAAATGTCAATGGAAAATTGGTTTAACTTTGTGTCAGAAGTTGGCAACAGTTTTCTAGATGCTTATGCTCCAATTTTAGAAAAAAGAAAAAATTTACCATACACAAAGGAACAACGAACTTGGCAAGAAATTCGTCGTGGTCGTTACGTAGAATTTAATTTGGTTCACGACAAAGGCACACTTTTCGGATTAAAAACCAACGGAAGAATAGAAAGTATATTAATGTCTTTACCTCCAAATGTTAAATGGGTTTACGATCATCATCCAGAACTTGGTAGCGAAGAAGAAAAATTAATTAAAGTATTAGAAAAACCAATAGATTGGATATAATCAAACCATTAAGGTAGTAAGAAAAATTAAGCTATACTCTTAATGAAACTTAATTACCTCCAAATGTTAAATGGGTTTACGATCATTATCCAGAAATTGGAAGCGAAGAAGAAAGATTAATTAATGTATTAAAAAAACCAATAGATTGGATATAATCAAACCATTAAGTCCCGATAGCTATCGGGATAAGAAAAATTAAGCCAAACTCTTAATGAACCCTTAATACCTTAATGGTTTAAAAAATTTAAAATAAAAAATTAACTTCGCTTTGCGCCTTTGCGTCTTTGCGAGAAAAAACAAAAACATGTTCCCATTACAAAGAGGCAGAAGATTAAGAACTAACGAATCCATAAGAAGTTTAGTTCGTGAAACAACACTAAGTCCAAGTGATTTTATGTTTCCAATGTTCATTGCAGAAGGAGAAAACTACAAAGTAGAAATTTCTTCTATGCCAGGAATTTTTCGTCGTTCAATAGATTTAACAGTTTTAGAAGTAAAAGAATTATTCGATTTAGGAATTCGAGCAGTAAATATTTACGTTAAAGTTGATGAATCGCTAAAAGACAATACAGGAAAAGAAGCTTGGAATCCAAACGGATTAATGCAACAAGCAATCAAAGCAATTAAAACCGCTTGTCCAGAAATGATTGTAATGCCAGATGTAGCTTTAGATCCATATTCAATTTACGGTCACGACGGAAT
>NZ_JAYUPK010000070.1:0-22050 GCF_043760115.1 Flavobacterium sp. | reverse complement strand
AAGAATTGAAGAGGTTGTGGCTAAAACTACCAAACAAATTGATGATGAAATTATAGAAGTTGGTAAAAGAACTGTTATTGATTTAGGAATTCACGGTTTGCATCCAGAACTTATAAAAGTGGTTGGTAGAATGAAATACCGTTCATCTTACGGACAAAATTTATTGCAACACTCAAGAGAAGTTGCAAAGCTATGCGGAATTATGGCTGCAGAACTTGGTTTGAATGTAAAACTTGCTAAACGTGCTGGTTTACTTCACGATATTGGTAAAGTTCCAGATGCAGAAAGCGATTTACCTCACGCACTTTTAGGAATGCAATGGGCAGAAAAATTTGGTGAAAAAGAAGAAGTTTGCAATGCAATTGGTGCGCACCATGATGAAATTGAAATGAAATATTTAATTTCTCCAATTATACAAGTTTGTGATGCAATTTCTGGAGCAAGACCAGGCGCAAGACGCCAAGTATTAGATTCTTATATTCAACGTTTAAAAGATTTAGAAGAAATTGCCTTTGGATTTAATGGTGTTAAAAACGCTTATGCAATTCAAGCTGGACGTGAACTTAGAGTTATTGTAGAAAGTGAAAAAGTAAGCGATGATATGGCTCAAAGCTTATCATTTGAAATATCACAAAAAATTCAAACAGAAATGACTTATCCTGGTCAAGTAAAAATAACAGTTATTAGAGAAACTCGTGCAGTTAATATTGCCAAGTAATTCTTGAATTCTTTCAAAAAAAAAGACTGCTTTTCAGCAGTCTTTTTTGTAAAATTAATTTCTATTAATTATGCACTCTGATGTCTATAGTAGCGCTAGAAGAATTTGAGTGTGATGAACTAGAATGAGATGAAGCTGAACTTGATCCGCTTGCACTTTTCATACTTTTCACTTTTTTTCCTCCACCAACTAGTAATTCTAAATTTTCAATTCTTAATTCTTGTGTTAATCTTTCTAATGTAATCATTTGGGACGATTTTTTGTTTACTCCATTTGGGTCTTGAGTGTTAAGGCGACCTTTAAAAAATAATTTCAATATTAAATTAATAATATTAGGTATGAAATTACTTCTTGTTATTATTTCTGAAGTAAAACTAAGTATATGTTAACTAAGTGTAAAATAAAATCTACCAACTTGCCAATAAAATCGTTTAATTACAAGTGCAATGTAGTTTATCGAATAAAATTACCTTTAATTTTATTACTAAATGTAATTATATCACAATAAATTAGCACTAAGTTATTAGTAATTATTAATAAATTAAGTTTTTTTGAAACATTTATTCATAAAAAAAAGTCAGAATTTATTAAAAAATCTGACTTTTAAATTTTTAAAAAAAATTAATGCTTAATCTTAATTTTAATTGATTTTACTGACATTGAAGACATTGAAGACATTGAAGATGCAGATTTACATGTAACTTTACTACTACTTCCAACTCCTGCTGGTGGACATCCACCAACAATTAAATTTAAATTTTCTAATTTTAAATCTCTAGATAATTTTTCTAAACTTATCATAATGATATTATTTAAATACTCCATTTTGGTCTTGAGTGTTAAAACGACCATAAGGAATAAATTAAATAAATATTTTATTTTAATGAAAATAAAATCTATTAAAGTATAATAATCTCGTTAAACAACTTATTATTACAATTTAAGCAATAAGTTTTGTTGCTTAAATTAATATTATTGTTTAAATTAATCACTAAATTTATTAAATATAATTATTTAAGTTTTTAAGAACTTTTTTAAATTAATTCTTTAAAAATATTGCAAAATTGTGATATTAAAATTTATTAACAAAAAAAGACTGCCAATTGACAGTCTTTACTTTAAAACAAAAATAAATTATTTAGTTCCAACAAGAATTTCTTCGCCACTAGTTGAAGAAGAATGTGAAGAACTTGAATGTGATGATGCAGAACCGCTTCCGCTTTTTAAGCTTTTAACTTTTTTTCCACCACCAACAATTAAATCTAATTTTTGGATGTTTAACTCGTTAGTTAATTTTTCTAATGTTATCATTTGGGACATGATTTAAATTACTCCATTAAAGGTCTTGAGTGTTAAGGCGACCGTATTTTAAATAAAATTAATTTTAATAACTTAATTTTAACATTGCAAATATATAAAAATAATCTGTTTAAAAGCAAATAAAATCGATGAAATGCATTTTATTTTTTAATTATTGGTAAAAAACTTACATTTTATAATAAAAATTACAATATACACTATTAAATCTATGTTAAATCTATAGTGTGAAATCGTTTCCTTTATAAAAATTTATCAAAGCATTATTAAATAAAAATTCATATTTAGATTTTATCAAATTAGATTGAGAACTCAAAAAATTATTTTTAGTAATTGATAAATCATTAAAATTTATTTTACCATAATTAAATTTTAAAACATCGGCTTCATAACTTTTAGACGAAAATTCAAAATTTAGTTTTGCAGCTTCATATTTTTTCTTTGCAGATTTTGCATCGTTTACAGATTGATAAAGAATTTTAGTAACGCGCATTTTTTCTAAATCTAGTTTTACTTTATTTTGCAAATAAATTAATTTACTTTCTTTAATTTTAGATCTGTTTTGAGATTGATTAAATAATGGCATAGAAACAGAAAATCCTACACTATAATTTAAATTTAAATTTATTTGATTGTTAAAAGTTATTAGTTCTTTACTACTTGTGTAAAAAGAGTTATAATTAAAGTTAGTAGTAATTCTAGGAAATAAAGCACTTCTATTTAAATTAATTTCGGTTTTAGATTTTAGCAATTGAAGTTTAAAAATTTGATACATAGGATAAATTTCTATATTTTTAGATACGAATTCTTCTTCTTTTTCTAATTCTAGAATTGTAAAATCTTCGTTTATTAATGGGTTTAATGTTACTTTTTTACTAACTTCTATGTTTAATAACTGTTTTAAATCTAAAAAATTTAAATCTAAATCATTCTCAGTTGTAATTAAAGTTACATCTAAATTGGCAAGTTGCGATTTTACTTTATAAACCTCACTTTCTGATAAATAACCTGCTTTAAACTTTAGCTCAATCATTTCCAACTGCTTAGTTGTAGATTCTATTTCTCCTTTTAACGATTTTACTATTTCTTGTAAAAATAAAATTGATGTATACTTAGACGCAATAGTAATTTTTAAATCGTTTTCTACTTGCTCATAGTTGGCTTTGTTAATCATTAAGTCTTGCTTGGCTTGTTTAATAGAATTTAAATTTTGAAATCCAGAAAATAAATTAAACGAACTTCCAATTCCGCCAGAAACTGTACTAAATTTTGTTTCTATATAACTATTAGAATCTGGATCTATAGATCTTCCCCAAGAATATCTGTTGGTTGCACTACTGTTAATACTTGGCAACGCTTTTAACTTTGCCGCATTTACTCTAGTTTTAGATATTTTAGAGTTAAACTGTTCTTCTTTTAAATTTAAATTATTTTTTAATGCTATAAAAAAGCAATCTGTTAAGCTTAAATTTTCTTGACTATAAGAAAACAAAACTAAATTTAAAAGTATTATTGTGTAACTAATTTTTTTCATCTCAAAAAAATATTTTATTTTTTAATCTAGTTTTTTAAACAATTTCTTCATCATATAATTTAAAAGACTCATTTTATCTATAACTATTTCTCCTTTTAAACTATAACCAGCTTTTAATTTAATTCTTTCGTTGTATTTTTTTAATTTTACTATACAAAAGAATTTATTATTTATGTCAGATTCAGAAACATATGAAACTACTCCTTTTATTGCGCCATATTTATAAAAATTATAAGCATCTAATTTTAAATTAACTTCTTGACCTTTTTTTACATAAATTAAATCTTTGTCTGTTAAAACAACTTTAGAATAATAGTTTTCTTGATTTGGAGATATAATTGTTAGCAATTCTCCTTTATTAATAATTTGTAAATTTTGCTTGTCATTAAACAAGTTAGAAATGGTTCCATTAAATGGAGAAAGCACTATTAACTTGCCCAACTCATCTTTAAAATATTTCATATTGACTTTTTTATTGTCAATTTGCGATTGCAATTCTAAGATTTGACCTTTATAATTAAGTATTTGATTGTCTATAGCAATTATATTAAGTTTTAAATCGCTTGCTGTTTTTTGATAATTATTGGCAAGATTATTATAATCGTATTTTTTAATTTGATAATTGGTTGTTATGTCTGATTCTTGTTTTTTATCATCAATTCTATTTTTAGACTGTTCTGATAATTCTAACTTAGAAATTGCACCTTTGGCATACAATATCGAATCGGTTTTATAACGTTCTGTTATATCATTACTTTGCTTTTTAGACCAACCAATTTTACTGTTAAGATTTTTAATTTCTTGTTCTGTTTTTTTCTTGTCTGTACTAAAAATATTAGATTGTATTGCAATTAATCGTTGCATTGCAGTTTTTTCTTGAACAGAACTGTTTATCAATAAATTGCAGTTTTTAATTTTTTCTTCAAGCGTTGTAACATCAAGATTTACAATATCAAAATCGGCTTGTGTTTTTAAATTTTCTAGTTCGAATATGGTGTCGCCTTTTTTAACTTCTTCACCTTCGGCAACATTTATTTTTAAAATCTTTACCTCATTAGGAGCATTTATTTTAACTTGTGGATTATTAGAATAAATAGAACCTTCGTTAAATTTTATCGAATCATTAATTTGTAGTAAAAACAATAAACTTATTCCAACGATTGTAAAAAACAGCGTTATTCTAAAAATAATTCTTATAAATCGGATGGATTTAGTATCATATAATATTGAGTTCTCCATTGGTAATTTTATATTTTTTAGTGAAACTTATTTTTTCTATTGGTTCGTGCGATATTATTATAAAAGTACGTTTGTCGTCGTTTATTAATTGCTCTACTTTAATTCTACTTTCTATGTCCATTCCAGACAGTACTTCATCTAGAATTATAACCTCAGCTTTAGATAATAATGCTCTTAAAAGTAAAATCTTTTTTCGTTGACCTGTTGATAAATTTTTACCATTTTCATTTACAATAAAATCTAATGCTTCTTCTTTATTGGCAATAAAATCATAAAAATCTATTTGCTTGGCATAATCAATTATTATACTTCTACTTATGTCTTTTCCTAGTAAAATATTTCCTTCGATTGTGTCATTAAACAAGGTATCTTCATTGGTAACTAACAAAATTTTATCTTTTATTTTATTTGGATCATACAGTTTATTGATGTTATCGTTTATTAAAAAATCGCCAGATTTAGGATAATACAATCCAGTTAAAACCTTGCTTAAAGTAGATTTTCCAGATCCGTTTTGTCCTTCAATTTTTATTTTATCGCCATAATTAAAACTAAAATTTATATTTTTTAAAATGGGTTGATCGTCAAAGTAACCAAAATTTAAATCTTTAATAGCAACATTTTGAATAGAAAAATCTTTAATTCCTTTAGATGAATTAAATGGTAATTCTTCATTAAAATCTAGGTTTCGTTTTAATATTACTTCGTTTTCTTGTAGCGAAAGGTTGTCTTCTAAAATACTTTTTAAAGAAGAGAATATACTTGCCGAAAGACCAATAAATGTAACTATTTGTCCTAATGTAATGGCTTGATCTTCTATTGCCAACTTGGTTAACAATATCAGTATCATTATGGATGAAAATGAAATAATTATAGTAACTACAAATCGGTTAATTAAATCTATATAGCCGTTTTTTAATTGAATTTTTAAATAATTAGATATTCCTAAATTTATTTTATTAGAATGATATTGTTCTATTTTAAAACTTTTAATGACTTGAATTCCTTCAATTTTCTCTATCATTTTAGATAAAAAGTCGGCTTTACTAATGTATCTAATTCTTTCATTTTGTCTTAGTCTTGGTGTTATAATTTTAAACCAGGTAAAAAAGGATAACATTACTATTAAAACAATAATTGCAATTCTCCAATTGATGTAAAATAGTATTCCAAGTGAATAAATTGCTACAGAAACGTCAACTAAAATACTTGTAAAATAACGTAAAAAGAATGATTTTAATTTTAAAGAATCGCTTACTCTTTCTAGTAAATCGCCTTTTTTATAAGATGAAATATAAGGCAAAGAAAATGTATTTAACTTATTATCAAATGATTGCAAGAAAAATTTATCTAATGAATTTCCTAAATGTATTGCTACAAAAGCTTTATATAATGAGGTAAAAAGATCAAATAATTTATAAACTCCTATTCCTACTGCAAATAACACTAAAGTATTTAAATTATAGGAAGGTAAAACATCATCAATTAAAATTTGACTAGTAAAAACCGATAATTGTGCTGTTGTTGCAGAAAATAATGCTGCAAAAATATAGATGTACCACAATTGTTTAAATTGACCAATTTGTTTAAATAATTGCCAATATACACTTCTACTATCATCTTTGGGAAACTCTAACTTTTGTTTAGAAACTACTTTTTTAACTGTTAGTATTAACGGAGCAGTTACTTTTACTTTGTCTGTACTGTATTTTAAAGATTTAAAATGTTTCGGTATTGTAGAAATATCTTGATTTTTTAATAAGTCAAGTACAAATTCTTTTTCTTTAACTTTATTTTTAAAACCAAAGTTTTCTTTTAAATAAGTAAAATAGGTAAGCTTGTTAAACAATGTTGTATTATCATTTTCTAGTGCAACATCGTCATATTTTATTCCATAATTACTTAAATCTTCTGTACAAAGCGCTGCAATTTTTTCATCGGTTTTGGCTAAATCCCAATAATTTTTACTAAAAAAAGAGTTCTTTTTTAATTCTTGAATGGATACATAATATTGACTTCCTTTTACCGGATCATAAATTTTTAATTTATTGTTGGCTCTACCGTTAACTACAACATAATGCAATCCAGATTTGTTTTGTAAAGGAAGAATAAAAGGAAAAAGTGCATCAAGCGTGCTTTTATTTCCTTGAATGTAATTAATGTCTAATAGTTTATAATTGGCTTCGCAACCATTTGCATCTAAAAAACTTTTTATGTCAATAAGTCTTGATCCTTTTTCTTCAAGTGCTATATTATCTTCAATATATTTTCTACTTATGTCTAGATTAAATATATTGTAAATTGTTTTTATTACACTTATTCCGCAATCATTAGACTTTAACTGTGGGTCTGTTTTAGCCATAGTTTATTGTATCTTATTTTATATTTTTATTAAATTCTTTGTACATTTCAACGCAAGATAAAAAACGCTCTTCAGGTTTAATTTTTAATGCTTTTCTAATTATTACATCAATACTTTCAATTCCAGAAATTTCTTCATTAAATTCTCTTGTTAGAATATCTTGTGCCATTTCTCGCCATGTAATTTCATCTTTTGCCGTTTTAAAAGGATTTTTGCCTTTATATAAACCATACAAGATTAATCCCATTTGATAAACCTCAGAAGATTTGGTTGAATATTGATCAGAAAATTTATAACTATGTAACTGAACTCTTTCTGGTGTCATATAATGTGTTACGCCACCTTTTACCATATATTGCTTTTTTAAAGTTTCATTTTTTAAATTATGAGAAAATCCAAAATCTATCATTTTTACCTTTCCTTTATCATTAATCATGAAATTTCTTGCATGTATGTCGCTATGAATTATATTGTGTTTATGTAAATGTGCCACTGCCAAAAGCAATTGTAAAGCAATAGTGTTTTTATTTTTTTTGAGAATAGAATTTATTTTAATATTTTTAGAAAGTGTTTCTCCGTTTATGTAATCTATTTCAAAATATAAATAATCATTTAATATGTTTGATTGTATGTATTTATTAATGTTTCTATGCGAAGGAATGCTACTTGTTATATCTATTTCTTGAAGAAACATTTCGTAGTTTTTTATTAATCTTTTCTCTGTCTTACATTCTTCTGTAGAATGTGCAAATATTTTTATAACAGCAGTACGTTTTCTTGTATGATTGTAAACTTTAAATATTTGAATATGATTATTAATTAATATTAAACTTTTAAATGTATATTGATTATATCTTGAATTAATTTCAAATAATGGACTTGGAATTTCTACATAATCTTTTGCATTTTCTCGTTTTAAAACTCCTATTTTTTTCATTTCTGATAAAAATAGTTGAACAGAATTTACTACTTCTGTAGATTGAAGTGTTTCTTGAGGAATTAAATCATTTAAAACCTCATTTATTGTAGTGGGTTCTTTAAATTTATTTAAAACTGTTGCAATAGTTTCATTGATTCTAAAAGACTTAGAATTTAAAAAAACATACCACTGAGATTCACGATGCTCTATTGAGGCAGCATTTGATAATTGTAATTTTGACATTTACCTAGTTCAATTATAAAATTTAATTGACAAATATAAATATTAAAAAAACTATTAAATGCAAAAAAATACGATTAAATACAAAATTCGTATATTATTGTAGTATTTTATATACATAAAAAATAATTTGTATATTATTTCTTATAAGAATTATATAATGCTGTACCAATAAGTTTTTACTTTTGTAAGTTATTGTAGAATAAATATTACACAAGAAGAAGCGTTATATTAAACAAAAAATAGTGTTTCATAAAAAAACTCGCTTTTAAAAAAACGAGTTTTTTTATGAAACACTTTTAATAATTATGCTGCAAAAATATTTTGAAAACTTTCAATGGTCATTGGCTTATTGTAGTATTGTTGAATTTCGTTTTCATACTCTTTTGATTTATTTAAATCAGAAACATCATTAGATGAGCTTACCAGGTAAACCATAATTTCTTTTTTAAGAAATTGTTTTAGTTTTTTAAACTCGTCTAAAAATTGCCATCCATCGCAAACTGGCATATTTATATCTAACAAAATTAAATCTGGTACAGAATTTTCATGATCAATATTACTTTTTAAATTGTTTATTGCTTCATTACCATTAAAAAAATAACTTGTTTTAACATTAATATTAGTCTTTGCAAATAACTTTTTCATAATAAAATGAAATACTAAATCATCATCTACAACAAATACATTACTAAAATTCTTCATTAAAAAACACTTTAAATGTTGTTCCTATATTCACTTCGCTTTCAACTTCAATTTTTCCGTTTAAAGATTCTATTTGATTTTTAGATAAATATAAACCAACACCTCTAGAATCTTCGTTGGTGTGAAATGTTTTGTATAATCCAAAAACTGAATCTTTATGCCTGTATAAATCTATGCCTAATCCGTTATCTATTACTGATAAAATTATAAAGTTATCAACAATTTCTACATTATAAATTATTTCTAAATTTCTATCCAAACTTGAGTACTTTATAGCGTTGGTAGTCAAATTTAACAAAATACTTTCAAGATATGCTGGTATACATTTTACAGTAACATCTAATGGTATATTGTTAATAATTATAGCATTAGATTTATTTATATCATCAAATAAAACTTTAAATGTGTTATCTAAGTACTCGTTTAAATTTAAACTAACTTTATTTATTGTAGCAGTTTCTTGTACTTTAACTAATTCTTCTAAATTTAAAATTGTGTTAGATAATTCAACCGAGACTGTTTTTAAATAGGTAGAAAATTCATCTGTAGTTAAAATGTCTGTTTCTTTCATTTCTATTAAAGAACTTAAATTTCCTGTATGATTTTTTAAGTTGTGAGAAACAATATGAGCAAAGTTTAATAATTTATTTTTTTGATTATTAACAAGTTCAAGTGTTATTAATAATTTTTCTTCTTTGTTTTTTTGGTTAGAAACATCGGTATGTGTACCAACAATTCTAGTTGGTTTACCATCTTCATCTCTACTGATAACTTTTCCTCTGTCTAAAATCCATTTATATTTATTATTACAAAGAACTCTATGAACGGTTTCATAATATGGTATTACTCCTTCAAAATGTAGTTTTATATTTCCAAAATAAATTTCTTTATCATCTGGATGCACTTTATCATCCCAAAATTCTGGATTGCTAAGTTCTTTAGCATTTTCTTCTAATTCTAAAATTTCTAACGATTCTTTAGAGTAAAAAACTTTATTAGAAACTAAATTCCAATCCCAAACGCCAACATTGGATGCCATATTGGCAAATTGACTTCTGGCATCAGAAATTTCTAGTTCTTGTTGACTAATTTTTAGTTGTGTTACATCTGATTGAACCCCATAAAATAGTACAGTCCCATTTTCTAAACGTTCAGTCTTAGCTGATGTTTTTATCCATTTTAGTCCTTTTTTTGGAAGTAAAACTCTAAACGATAATTCCCATCTTTCTAAAGTTTTACAACAAGAAATTATAGAGGAATTAAATAAATTAATATCCTCTGGATGAATACGAGATTTTATACTTTCTTGAGTTTTATCAATAACTTGTTGTAGAGTTAAATCATAAAAATCGTAAAAAGGTCCACTTAAGTAATCACAACCAATAGTGAAGTCACTAGATATTGAAAATTGAAATAAAACATCTGGTAGTTGGTTGATTATTCTTCCAATGTAATTAGAATTATCATCAAACTTTTTTGAATTGGGATTCATTATTAATTTATTTAGTAGGTCAAACAAAGGAACTAAATAATTTACAATTACAATTTATTTTCGTGTAGAATTTTTACGCTTAAATAATCTTTAGTCTAATCGAAAATATCTTGTAATTCTTGTATTGTCAATGGTTTATTGCAATATCGTTTAACCTCATCTTTATAATAGGCAGCTTTGTTAATATCTGAAATATCATTAGAAGAACTTATTAAAAAAACATCTATATTTTTATTTAAACTTGCTTTTAAATTTCTAAATTCTTCTAGAAATTGCCAGCCATCATAAATGGGCATATTTATGTCAAGTAAAATTAAATCTGGAACTATTTCTTGGTTTCTTAAAACTTCAATTGCCTCTAATCCATTAAAAAAATAATTGGTATTTACTTGTAAATCAGTCTTTAAAAATAATTTTTTTATAATAAAATGAAATACTATATCATCATCTATAATAAAAACGGTGTTATATTTCTTCATTAAAATTTATTTTAAACGTGCTACCTTCATTAACTTTACTTTCTACTTCTATAGTTCCACCCATAGATTCTATTTGATTTTTGGTTATAAACAAACCTATTCCGCGAGCATTTGGGTTTTTATGAAATGTTTTATACATACCAAACAATTTCTCGCCGTATTTTTCTAAATTTATTCCTAAACCGTTATCTTTAATTAATAAAGTTAATTTATTTTTATCTTTAACTGTTGTAAAACTTATTACTGGAACTCTGTTTGGGTGCGAATATTTAATTGCATTTGTGGTAAAATTTAAAAACAAACTTTCTAAATAAGCAGGATTAAAATGGGTAGAATGTTTTTCGTTTACATTATTAATAATTTCTACATTGTTATCCTTTATTTCTTTACTTAAAATATTTAACGTGCTGTCTAGGTAAATCTTTAAGTTTAGTTTTTCTTTTTTATGAATTATTGTCGAATGTATGTCTACTAGTTCTTTTAAATGTTCAATAGTGTCTGAAAGAGCATTTGAAGTTGATTTTAAATGACTAAAACATTCGTCTTTTGTAACTATATCATCATCGCTATCTATAATATTTAATAACATTTTAAAATTTCCTGTATGAGAACGAAGGTTGTGTGAAACTATGTGTGCAAAATTTAATAATCTATTATTTTGTGCATTTATTATATCAATGTTTCCAAGTAATTGATTTTCTCTTTCTTTTTCTAATGTAACATCTGTATGAGTTCCTATTATTCGTAATGGTTTTTTATTTTTATCTCTTTCAATAATTTTTCCTCTACTTAATATCCATTTGTAAGTTCCATCTTTAGCTAAAATTCTTTTGGAATTTTCAAAATAGGAAGTTTTATTTTCTTTATGAGATGTAATTGTTTGTATATAATTATCTATATCTTCTGGATGAATTCTTTCATCCCAAAGCGCATTAGTATTTAAATTATCATCACTTGTAAATTGAATAATTGCTAAAGATTCTTTAGAAAAATATACTTCTCCACTACTTACGTTATAATCCCACACACCACTATTGGAAGCTTCCATTGCAAAATGAAATCGTTCTTCAGAATTTACAACCTTATATTCTCTTTCCTTTACTACTGTAATATCTAATAATCTTCCAAAAAAAATTGCGTTTTTTTCTTTATTAATTTCAACATTAGCATCTACTTTTAACCAAATAATATGTTTATTTTCTAATACTATCCTAAATTCATAAGACCAAGGTTGACCCGATTTTTTAGATTTATATAGTGTTTCAAAAAAACCTTTAAGATCATCTGGATAAATTCGGCTAGAAATAGTTTTTAATGGATTGTCTTTTAATTCTGATTGTGTAATTTCTAAGAATGAAATTATACTGTTATTAACATATGAAAAATAAAAATCATTATTGAAATTTATTTTTAATTGAAAGATTAAATCAGGAATATTATTTAAAAGCTTTCTGTAAAAGCTGTTTTTTTCTTCCAACAAGTAATCTTCTGAGTACCAATTTGATCTCATATTTAGTAGGTAGGTTAGTAAATGTAAAGTAAAATTTAGTTTGGGACGAATACTACTTTACGCAACAAATATATAAAAAAAGACGATAAACCACTTCTTTTACCGACAAAATACATCATTTTTTTAATTATTATTGTTAAATCTAATAAAATCAGTAGTTAAGAAACTACAATTATTTACGTGGATGAAACGTATTTACAATTTGGGTAAGATGTTTCCTATCTAGGTGAACATAAATTTCAGTTGTAGTTATAGATTCGTGTCCAAGCATTAATTGAATGGCTCTTAAATCGGCGCCATTTTCTAATAAATGAGTTGCAAATGAATGACGAAATGTGTGCGGAGAAATTGCTTTATTGAGTTCAATTTTTAAAGCTAAGTCTTTAATAATTGTAAAAATCATGGCTCTTGTAAGTTGTTTTCCTCTTCGGTTTAAGAATAATGTATCTTCGTGATTCTTTTGAATAGTAAGGTGTTTTCTATCGAAATTTTTATAGTGATTTATAAATTTCATTGTAGTTTCACTAATAGGAACAAAACGTTGTTTATTTCCTTTTCCTGTAATTTTAATGAAACCTTCGTCAAAGAATAAGTCAGAAATTTTAAGTGTTGTAAGTTCAGAAACTCGCAAACCACAACCATATAGTGTTTCTAGCATTGCTCTATTTCTTTCGCCTTCTGGTTTAGATAAATCAATGGCTTTTATTAAATTATCAATTTCTGTTGTAGATAATGTATCTGGTAATTTTCTTCCTAATCTTGGTGCTTCTATCAATTCCATCGGAGAATTTGATCTGTAATCTTCAAAAATTAAATACGAAAAAAAACTTTTTAATCCTGATATTATTCTGGCTTGCGAACGTGCATTGACTTCTTTAGAAACTGCATAAATAAATTGTTGAATGGTTTCTTCATTAATTGCTACAGGAGAAATAACAATTAAATTTTCTTCAAGAAACGCACAAAGTCGCTCTAAATCGAAGCTGTAATTATCAATAGTATTTTGAGATAATCCACGTTCAATTTTAAGATATGATTGATAACTTTTTATGTAGGTTTTCCAATTCATAGTTACAAAGAAACGACAATTTATTGCATAAAAAACCACTCAATTTCTTGAGTGGTACTTTATATTTTATCTAAAAATTAGACTAGAACTTGAAAGTTAAACCAAAAGTTGGAGTTTCAAAAAAGTTTTTGAAAAGATTTAAATTTCCACTTAACTCATTTACTTTAACTTCTTGTCCAGCAGGAGTTTCTATTTTAGCACTATTATAACCTAAAACATTTGCTAAACCAAAGTTTATTGCAATATTTTCAGTAACAAAATAGTTAATTCCTAAATCGAAATTTAAACCTAAACCACTACCTTTAGAAGTTTCGGTACCATTAACTTCATTTTTTATAGATGCAAAACCTAAACTAGCTTCAGTATATGTTTTAAATCTTTGTCCTAAGTTTAAAAAATAGTATCTTGCAAAAACTCCTGCACCAAAACCATTTTGTTTTTCCTCTACAACTACGTTTGGAGTTCCAAATATAGTTTCTTCAGTTTTACCAGAAAGAACATTTAATTCTACACCAAATGCAAATTTGTCTGAAAAGAAGTAACCAACTTTAGGGTTAAAACTTAAGTTACTTTCCTTTACTTCTTCATTGTCATTACCATTAAAAGAATCTGTTGTAGTACCAGAACCAAAACTTAAGTTTCCTTCTACTAAAACATTACCTTCTGTAAAACCAAAACCTGTACTTTCTTTCTTTTCTTGTGCATTAGCAAATCCAAATGCGAAAACTGCTGCAGCTGTTAAAAAAATTTTTTTCATCTTATTATTTTGTTTAAAATTAATGGTGCAAAGGTATATTCATTACTTTGTAGTAAAATTAAGCAAGTTGATTCTTATTAACAAAGTTATCAACAAATATAATGTGTTAACTTACTAAAATTAAACTTATTAAGAATTAAAATGTTAATAACTATAATTGCTAGAAAAATTACTTTTTTAAAGTTTTAACACTAAAAAAACATATTTCACTAATGATTTATAGTTATTTGTAAAATATTCACTACATAGCATTTATTAAAAGCAAACTATTCGCAATTTATAAATTATTTAAAATTATTTTTGATTTTTAAAAAAATTCAACAATAAATTCATGCTTTATAATTTATATCGAAAGATATTATTTAAGATAATAGAAAATTTTAAACATAAAAAAACCTCTCAAAATTGAGAGGTTAATTTCTATAGAATTTTAATATTAGAAAGCATATCCTAATGCAAATCCAAAGTTTGGACCTACTGAACTACCTTTAAAATTAAAAAACGCAATATCTTCTGCATCTACAGTAGAATCATACTTATAAGTATATTTAGTGTAACCTAATCCTAAATTTAAATCAAGAGATAATCCACTGTCCCAAATCCATTGGTAACCACCTTTAACACCTGCTTTGATAGTTGTAAATTTAGTATCCAAAGAAGAATTTCCAGAAGAAGGACCAAAAAATCCAGCTGAATCATAAGTGTTTTTTCCAGAACTGAATCCAACTCTTACACCACCATAAAGTCCTTCCATAGCTTCTTTAACATAATATCTAAATTGCAATTCAGCACCATTATCTTTGTATTTATAGCCACCTAACTTGTAACTTGCAAAACCTAAACCAACACTACCAGATGTATGTGCTCCAAATTTATGCTCAAATGATAATAAATCTGTTCCTCCTAAAAAAGCTAAAGGATTAACTTTTATAATATTTTCCTGCGCGTTCATAAACACAAAACCCATAACAGCAATAGCTGTAAAAATAATTTTTTTCATAATTTACTTTGTTTAAAATTTATGAAGCAAACATAATAATATCAACTTTATTTAACAGGATTATAACTATAAGTTATTAACAAACTTGTCAACATTGCTTGTTAATGTTATCACAACTAATTTCAATTTGCAGTTTTATTGTTTAAAAATCACTTATTATATTATTAAAAAAT
Organism: Flavobacterium sp.; assembly: GCF_043760115.1. Classification (GTDB taxonomy): domain Bacteria; phylum Bacteroidota; class Bacteroidia; order Flavobacteriales; family Flavobacteriaceae; genus Flavobacterium. The sequence continues at coordinate 6,536 of NZ_JAYUPK010000070.1, read as the reverse complement.
ATCTTACTATTGACAAAATCTTTATTAAAAAAAATTCTTTTTTTTAAATACTATTATTTATTTTTACTAAAAAAATTTAATGAAAATAATAATAATTAACGGTCCAAATTTAAATTTACTTGGCAAAAGAGAAACTGCTATTTATGGTAAGCAAACCTTTGAAGAATATTATAAAATTTTACAACTTAAATTTCCTCAAGTTACTTTAGAGTATTTTCAAAGCAATATTGAAGGCGAATTAATAACTAAAATTCAAGAAGTGGGTTTTACTTATGATGGCATAATTCTTAATGCTGCCGCTTATACTCACACTTCAATAGGTATTGGCGATGCTATAAAAGCAATAGAAACTCCAGTTATAGAAGTTCATATTTCTAATACTTTTTCTAGAGAAGAATTTCGTCATCACTCATTTATATCTGCCAATGCTAAAGGTGTAATTCTTGGCTTTGGATTAAAAAGTTACGAATTGGCTTTACAATCTTTTTTATAATCTCATACAACCATTTCACTTTTTTTCTCGTCTATACACTAAAACCCATTTATGAAAAAAATTTCTACCCTTCTATTTTTATTATTTTTCGCCATTTCGTTCTCGCAAATTAAAGGTTCTGTTAACGACAACAAAGGAAATCCTATAGCATTTGCCAATATTTATGTAAAAGACACTTACATAAGTACAACGTCAAACGAGTTAGGAAAATTTGAATTAAATCTTAAAAAAACTGGAAATTTCACTATTCTGTTTCAATATTTAGGTTACAAAACGCATAAAGAAATAGTAAATTTTGAAAACAACTTGATAACTTTATCAATAGTATTAGAAGAAGAAGATTTGCAATTGAATGAAGTTGTAATCAATACCAAAGAAAATCCTGCCAATGCAATTATTAAAAAAGCAATTGCAAACAGAAAAGAAAATTCTAAAAAAGCTGATAAATATAAAGCCGATTTTTACTCTAGAGGAATTTTTAGAGTGAAAGATTTACCTAAATCTATATTAGGACAAAAAATAGATATGTTTGATGAAGTAATAGATTCTACAAGAAGTGGTATTTTATATTTATCGGAAACGGTTTCTAAAATTACGTTTCAAAAACCTGATAAAATGAAAGAAGTTATTATTGCTTCTAAAGTTAGCGGAAACGATAACGGTTTTAGTTTTAATAATGCTGCCGATGTAAATTTTGATTTTTACGAAAATTATTTAGACTTTGATGTAAAAGTAATTTCGCCAATTGCCGATGGCGCATTTAATTATTACAAATATAAAATTGACGGATCATTTTTTGACGAAAACAACCAATTAATTTATAAAATTAAAGTAAATCCAAAACGTGAAACTGAACCTGCAATGAATGGATTTATCTATATAGTAGACGATTCGTTTGCCATTTATGGAATAGATTTAGCAATAAAAGGAAGTCAAATGCAAAATCCAGCGTTGAATAATTTGGCTTTAAAACAAAATTTTAGCTACAATACCATTACTAAAACTTGGATAAAAAATACGCAAACAATAGAATTCTCGGCAGGTTTATTAGGATTTAACTTTAGCGGAAAATTTACGCACGTTTATTCTAACTTTGAATTTCCAGAAAAATTTGAGAAAAAAACTTTTACCAGAGAAGTATTAAAATTTGAAGAGAACGCCAATAAAAAAGAAGATGCTTTTTGGGAAACCATTCGTCCTGTACCTTTAACCTTAGAAGAAAGTACAGATTATTTTAAAAAAGATGCCTTGCAAGAAAAGAAAAAATCTCAAAAATATTTAGATTCTATTGATGCCAAACGTAATAAATTTGGATTAGCAGATGTAATTATGGGCTATTCTTATAATAATTCGTTTAAAAAATGGTCTGTAAATTATGATGGTTTTTTAATGAATACCTCTTTCAACACAGTTCAAGGTTGGAATACACATACTGGAATTTCTTACGGAACTAGAAATGAAGAAAAGAGAACTTACAGCAGAATTGGTTCTAATTTTGACTACGGATTATCAGAAAAAAAACTAAGAGTTTCTGGTTATTATTTTTCTAAATTCAACAATAAAAACAATAGTATTTTAAGCATCAATGTTGGTAGTACAATTAATCAATTTAATGCTACAAATCCAATATCTAAAAATATAAATAGTGTAAGTTCGTTAGCTTTCAAAAATAATTTCATGAAATTGTATGAGAAAAATGCGGTTGCAATAAATTTTGGAAGAGAAATTATAAACGGATTAAATTTAAATATAAATGCCGAATATGCTGAAAGAAAACAGTTATTTAATACTACCAATTTTGCTTCTGTAAAAACAGATGATGTTTACAGTTCTAATAATCCGTTAGCACCAAATGATTTTATAACGCCAACATTTGACAAACACAATTTATTTAAAACTTCGTTGGTTGCCAGAATTAAATTTGGTCAAAAATATTGGACTCGTCCAGACGGAAAATTTAATATTGGGAATAATAAATATCCAAATATTTCTATTGGATATGAAAAAGCATTTGCAGCAACTGATAAAAAATATGAGTTTGATTTATTATCTACCAGAATTACTAAAGATTTTACATTAGGAAATAAAGGCGATATGCAACTAAATTTTAAAGCAGGTAAATTCTTTAATGCTAATAACATTGCTTTTGTAGATTATAAACATTTTAACGGAAACCAAACTCACATTGGTCAAACAGATAGTTATACCAACGTTTTTAATCTTTTACCTTATTATGTTGCAAGTACAAACGATAGTTATTTAGAATTTCACGCAGAACATAATGATAGAGGATTTTTAATGAATAAAATTCCGTTATTGAACAAATTAAAATCGCAGTTGGTTTTGGGTTTTCACAATCTTGCCATTCCAGATAGAAAACCATATCAAGAGTTTTCAGTTGGATTAGACAATTTAGGATTTGGAAAATTCAGATTGTTTAGATTAGATTATGTACGTTCGTATCAAAACGGATTTGTAACTGATGGTGTAGTTTTTGGATTGAAATTCTTGAATGTTTTGGAGTAGAATTTAGATTTAAAAATCCCATCTTGTTTAAAATAAGATGGGATTTTACAAAACTTAAGGATTTATTTAAAATTATAACCTAAAGAAAATGCAAAGACACTATTGTTTAAACTATTTTCTAATGTTTGATAAGAAGCTATAAAAATTGTGTATCTAAATCCTGTATATAATTTTTCTGAAATAAAATAATTTGCTCCAAGATTCAATCCAAAATTTACTTTTTTGTAATTTTTTGTACCTTTTGTAGTTTCAACTATCGTTGTACTCTGACCACTAAGATTATATGTACTTGTAGAAGTTTGTTTAGCAGAAATAATAAATGCGGCGTTAGGACCAAAATCAATATTAAATTTATTAGAAAATTTAAATTTAAATAGCAACGGAAGTTGTAAATAACTATTTCTATTAACTACTTCCTCATTTATAGTTCCGTTAGAATATTGATTAAAAAAAGTTTTTGTTCCTCCTATAGATTGTAATAACAATTCTGGTTGAAAAGAAAATTTTGAAGACATTGGAATTTCATAAGTTGAACCTATTTGATATCCAAAATTTATAGTGGAATTACCATCATTGGATGATTTTAAAAAATTAAAACCAGCTTTAACTCCAAAAAAAGATTTTAAATTTTTAGTTTTAACTTCTTGACTTTGTGAATTTGTAAAAACAAATACTAACGCAATAACAAATAAAAATTTTCTCATAAGTGTATTTTAAATTTTAAGCTTCTCTAACAATATTAGCACCAAGAGCACGAAGACGTTCGTCTATTCTTTCGTAACCTCTATCAATTTGCTCGCTATTTTGAATTATACTAGTTCCTTTAGCAGAAAGTGCTGCTATCAATAAAGAAATTCCAGCTCTAATATCTGGCGATGACATTGTTGTAGCTTTTAGTTGCGATTTAAAATCATGTCCCATAACTACTGCTCTGTGTGGATCGCAAAGCATAATTTTGGCGCCCATATCTATAAGTTTGTCAACAAAAAACAATCGGCTTTCAAACATTTTTTGATGAATTAAAACATCACCTTTAGATTGTGTTGCTACTACTAAAACAATACTCAATAAATCTGGTGTAAATCCTGGCCAAGGTGCATCGGCAACGGTTAAAATAGAACCATCAATGTCTGTTTTAATTTCATATCCGTCAAGATGAGCAGGAATATAAATATCGTCACCTCTTCTTTCTAAGGTAATTCCAAGTTTTCTAAAAACATTAGGTATCACGCCAAGATTATCCCAAGAAACATTTTTAATTGTAATTTCGCTTTTAGTCATTGCTGCAAGACCAATCCAAGAACCAATTTCTATCATATCTGGAAGAATTCTGTGCTCGCAACCACCAAGAGAATCAACACCTTCAATAGTTAAAAGGTTAGAACCAATTCCGCTAACTTTTGCTCCCATTGCGTTCATCATTTTGCAAAGTTGTTGCAAGTAAGGTTCGCATGCTGCATTATAAATTGTAGTAATTCCTTCTGCAAGAACTGCTGCCATAACAATATTGGCAGTTCCTGTAACTGATGCTTCATCAAGCAACATGTAAGCTCCTTTTAATTTACCTTCAGTTTCTACACCATAAAAATGATCTTCTCTGTTGTATCTAAATTTGGCTCCAAGATTTATAAATCCTTCAAAGTGTGTGTCTAATCTTCTTCTACCAATTTTGTCACCACCAGGTTTTGGAATATATCCTTTTCCAAATCGTGCTAAAAGTGGACCAACTATCATAATAGAACCACGTAAAGAACCACCTTCTTTTTTAAATGCTTCAGTTTCAAGGTAACCAACATTTACTTCGTCGGCTTGAAAAGTATAACTGCCTTGAGCATTTTTTTCAATTTTTACACCTAAATTTCTAAGTAAAGTAATTAGTTTGTTAACATCAATAATATCTGGAATATTAGATATTGTAACTTTTTCTGGCGTTAATAAAACTGCGCATAATATTTGTAACGCTTCATTTTTAGCGCCTTGTGGTGTAACATCACCTTTTAGTTGAATTCCGCCTTCAATTTTAAAAGTTCCCATAGGTTATTGTATAGTGTAAAATTGTATAATGTATAGTGTATAGTGTAAAATTGTATAATGTATATTGTACATTGTAAAATTGTATAATGTATAATGAATAATTGATTTACAATTTTACACTATAAACTATACAATTTAAGTTTTCGGATTATTATTATTTTTAACAAATGGTTTTTTACCAGCTTGAGGTTTTTTAAACGCCTGAATTTTTAAATTCTTTTGTTGTGGTAAAAGTGTTTTATTAGATATTTTTTTGTTGGTTCTAATTAAATCTGTGGTTGTAGTAAGCTCTTCTTCGCTTTGTAACAAATTTAATTTTCCATCAGACAGTTCAAATAAATGTTCAAAAATTACCGAATCTTCAACCATATCTTTATTCCAACTCAAGTACGATTTTTTCATATGGTTGGCAATAACTTTTATCAAGGCACTTTTCATTTCGCCTTCTTCCCATTTATTGGCAACATCAATCATAAACTTTATGTTGTTTCCATAAAATCTATATTTTGGATATTTTTGAGGATAACTTAAAATTTCTGGACGTAAATGAATTACATCTCGTGTTGGAATTGGATAAGGCGAATCGGCAACCAGTTTAAAATCAGACATTATAAACAACTGATCCCACAATTTATGCTGAAAATCTAATACATCACGCAAATGCGGATTTAAACTTCCCATTACCTGAATAATATATTTTGCAGCTTTATTGCGCTCAACATCATCTTTAATTTCAGTTGCTTGATCTATCAATTTTTGCAAATGTCTACCATATTCTGGAATCAATAAATGTGGTCTTTCAGCATTGTATTCAAGATTAAATACAACGTCATTCGCCACTTCTTTTATATATTTTGCTGTCATAATTAAAATGAAATTATTCCTTCAATATTAGAAACTTGAAGGTATTTTTCTACCACTTTTTCAGGATTTTCCATAGTTACATTTATAGAAATACTTGTAAACTTTCCTGTTTTAGATTGATGCGTTTTTATAACAGCACCCATATTATTAAAAGTATTCTCCACTTCCATAACATTTTCTAGCGTTGTAGGAACAATAAATTTATATAAATATTCACTTGGCCAAGCAGAAGTATTAGCCAATTCTTCTTTTAGCCGAGTATAAAATTCTTCGGTTTTCTTATCCATTCTTAAATTAAAATAAACGCAAATATACTATTTACATTTTAGATTACTACTTTTTTTAGAAGCAAATGGCTTGGGCATTCTCTTCAATGGTAATTCCTGCTTTCATTCCATAAATCCCAATAAAAAATTGGGATGTTATTCCATTTAATCAGGGCTAAAAGATTTTTGAATTGATTAAAAAATAAACTACAAAAAACAACCATCTATTGAATTACTTTCAATAAATTTGCACCTTATTTTAAAAAAATCTTGGAAAAAGAAATCATTGTAATAATTGGCGGACCAGGAACAGGAAAAACAACAATCATAGACGGATTAATTTCCAAAGGATT
>NZ_JAYUPK010000069.1:0-22235 GCF_043760115.1 Flavobacterium sp. | reverse complement strand
ATATTCATTTGGTGGTCGATGAGCCACATTGCAACTTCGGCAATTCGAGCCGGAAATTCTTCGTACTCAATTCCGCCCATCATATCGACATCGAGCCAAATGATTTCTCTTATATCGAGAACTCCTTGACCATTTTTATAAGTTGCTCGAAGTATTGCAATTTCTAACAATCGCAATTCTCTATAGGTTATAACCAAAAAATTTCCGCAACCACATGCTGGGTCAAGAAATTTTAGTTCACTAATTTTTTTGTGAAATTCTGGAAGTTTGTTTTTGTTGCTTTTTATGGTTTCAAACTCTGCCCAAAGTTCGTCAAGAAATAATGGTTTTATGAGTTTGAGAATATTGGTTTCTGATGTGTAATGAGCGCCCAAGTTTCGTCGTTCTTTTGGGTTCATTACACTTTGAAACATTGAGCCAAAAATGGCTGGCGAAATTTTGCTCCAATCGATATAACAACATTCTAAAAGTGCCAAACGCATTTTGCTGTCAAAACTTGCCGTTGGTAAAGATTCTTGAAATAATTTTCCGTTTACATAAGGAAATTCGACAAGTTGTTCGTCAAGATTTTTAAAACGTTTTTCGGTTTGCGTGTCCAAAACTTGAAATAATTCTTGCAATTTTGGTGCTAAATCGCTTCCATCTTCGTTAGTTCTGTTGGCGATATAATCTTGAAATTGTTGTTTATTAAAAATGGTTGTGTCTTCTGCAAAAAGACAAAAAAGTAAACGAACTAAATATACTTCTAACGGATGACCATCGTAACCAATTTCCTTTAATCGGTCGTGAAGTTTGCCCATTAATTCAGCCGCTTTTATGTTGGCTGGATCTTGTTCTTTGTAAACTTTTTTCTGATAACCAAGTAAATATCCGAAGTTTTGAACGTTATTTACTAAATCGTGAAGTTTAAATTCTACAACAATTCCTTCTTCTAAATCATGAAGTTTGAAGTTTTCGAAATCGGAAACAAGAATATACTTTGGTAATTCGTGTTGTTTTAATCCGTGAAGATAATCTTTGGCTTGTTGAAATGCTTTGTCGAGATTTTTACCACGAGATTTCATTTCGATTAGGATTGTTCCTTTCCAAAGCAAATCGATATAACCGTCACGTTCATCGAGTTTTTTAACTCGATGCTCGAAAGTTGCAACCTTTTTGCTATTTATTCCAAAAACGTTAAAAAACTCTACTAAGAATGGTTTTGCATCTGCTTCTTCGTTTTGCGTATCTTCCCATTCTTTCGAGAATTTTGTTGCTCGTTCTTTAATTTCGTTCCAACTTAATGCCATTGTAAATTACGTTTTTAGAAACGCTAAAGTAATAAATTATTTGGTTTGTTATTGGATGTAATTATTTTGAATTTAGTGTAACTTGGCAAGTTTGCAAACAATAAATTCATTAAGTATTCAATTTATAAAATTACATCAAATGTATATTGTAATTAACAATCATTTGATTAAAACTATTTACCCCAACCAACCATCTCTATCCAAACTTCTATATTGAATAGCTTCGGCAATATGATAGGAAACTACAATTTCTGCAGCTTCTAAATCGGCTATGGTTCGTGCTACTTTCAAAATTCTGTCAAATGCTCTTGCAGATAAATTTAACTTTTCCATTGCTGTTTTTAAAAGTTGCAATGAAGCTTCGTCTAATGCACAATACTCTCTAATTTGTTTAGAACTCATTTGAGCATTATAATGTATGTTTTCGAAATTCTCAAATCGTTTCGATTGAATTTCTCTTGCTGCTGTTACACGTTTTCTTATTTCAACGCTACTTTCTGCTTTTCTAGTTTCTGTTAATTTATCAAATGGAACTGGCGTAACTTCTATGTGAATGTCAATTCTGTCTAAAAGTGGTCCAGAAATTTTACTCAAATACCGTTGCATTTCTGCTGGTGAAGAACTTACTGGCGCATCTGGATCATTAAAATAACCACTTGGACTTGGGTTCATACTTGCAACCAACATAAATGATGATGGATAAGTAATTGTAAATTTTGCTCTAGAAATGGTAACTTCTCTATCTTCAAGTGGTTGACGCATTACTTCTAAAACTTCTCTTTTAAATTCTGGCAATTCATCTAGAAATAAAACACCATTATGAGACAACGAAATTTCACCAGGTTGTGGATAACTTCCGCCACCAACTAATGAAACCGAACTCGCAGTATGATGCGGACTTCTAAACGGACGTTGACTCATCAATCCTGCATCTTTTATTTTTCCGGCAACGCTATGAATTTTTGTGGTTTCTAATGCTTCTTTCAAAGTCATTGGTGGTAAAATACTTGGCAATCGCTTTGCAAGCATCGTTTTTCCTGAACCTGGTGGACCAATTAAAATAATATTATGTCCGCCAGCAGCAGCAATTTCCATACATCTTTTTATACTTTCCTGACCTTTTACATCAGAAAAATCAAACTCTGGAAAATCCAATTCTTTATAAAATTCTTCTCTTGTATCTATTATTGTTGGTTCAAGTGTTCCGTTTCCTTCAAAAAAATCTATAACTTGGGTAACATTATCAATTCCATAAACATCTAAACCTGATACAATTGCAGCTTCTTTTACATTTTGTTTGGGCAGAAAAAATCCTTTAAATCCTTCTTCTTTAGCTTTTATTGCAATTGATAACGCACCTTTTATAGGTTGCAAACCACCATCAAGTGACAATTCGCCCATTATCATATATTTATCTAAATCATTACCTTTTATTTGTCCAGAAGCTACAAGAATTCCAACTGCAAGTGTTAAATCATAAGCTGAACCTTCTTTTCTTAAATCGGCTGGCGCCATATTTATAGTTATTTTTTTTACTGGCAAACTATAACCATTATTTTTTAACGCAGCAGCAATTCGATAACTACTTTCTTTTATAGCGTTGTCTGGCAAACCAACAAGATGGTAACCAACACCTTTATCAATATTAACTTCTACAGTTATTGTTGTGGCTTCAACACCAAAAACGGCACTTCCAAATACTTTTACTAACATGGCTTATATTTTTATTTTACAAATATCTAAAAAAAAATAAATTAACAAGTATTTGAATGACTTTTAATTCATTTTCAAACAATTAAATAAAATTTTTACTAATTAATTTTTTATTCCTAAAACCTTTTTTACTTTTATCGATTATACCAACCTATTTATATGAAGAAAATTATATTTCTACTTGTATTGAGCTTTTTTATTCCTAAAATTACTGCTCAAGAATATTTTCCTAATAATGAAAGTATTAAAAATAAAAGCAAAAACTTTACTGCTTTTACAAATGCCAAAATATTTGTAACACCAACCCAAATTATAGAAAACGGAACATTACTAATTCAAGATGGAAAGGTAATTTCTGTTGGAACGGCTGTTGTAATTCCAAAAAATTGTACTACGATAAATCTTGCAGGAAAATTAATTTATCCTTCGTTTATAGATATTTATACCAATTTTGGTGTTGAAAAACCAAAGTCAGTTTCTGGTTCAGAATCTAATCCTTTATATGATACCAAACGAAAAGGTTATTATTGGAACGAGCATATAAAATCTGAAAATAATGCTTTTGAAACTTTTAAATACGATGATAAAAAAGCAGAAGAATTTTTAAAATTAGGATTTGGCGTAGTTGGAACGCATGTTCAAGACGGAATTGCAAGAGGAACAGGTTCGTTAATTGCATTGAATAATTCATCTGAAAATACTAAAATTTTATACAATTCTATTACCAATCATTTTGGTTTTACAAGAAGTGTAACTTCCAATCAATCGTATCCAAATTCGCTTATGGGAATGATGGCATTGCTTCGTCAAACGTATTTAGATTTAGATTGGTACAAAAAAGGGAATTCTGAAACCACAGATATTTCTCTTGATGCCTTAATTAAAAATGAAAAATTGGTTCAAATTTTTGAAACCGACGATAAATTAAATAGTTTGCGTGCTTGTAAAATTGCAAATGAATTTGGACTAAATTATGTTTTTAAGGGTTTAGGAAACGAGTTTGAACGACTTGATGAAATTAAAAAAACAAATGCAAAATTTATTATTCCGATAAATTTTCCAGAAGCTTATGATGTTTCCAATCCATATTTAACCAATCAAATGGAATTGAAAGATTTACGTTTTTGGAATCAAGCGCCAACAAATCCGAAAATATTATCCGAAAACGGAATAACATTTGCATTGACAACAGACAAATTAAAGAAAATTGAAGACTTTAAAACCAATCTTTTAAAAGCTATAAAATTAGGATTTGATAAAACTAAAGCATTAGAATCTTTAACTACAATTCCAGCTTCAATTCTTGGAAAAAGCAATGAAATTGGTAGTTTAAAAGTTGGAAGTTTTGCAAATTTTGTAATTACATCTGGCGAAATATTTGAAGAAAAAACAATACTTTTTGAAAATTGGGTACAAGGATCAAAATATGTTGTTAACGATATTAATGCCAAAGATATAAGAGGAAATTACGATTTAGTAATTGAAAATGACACTTACAAATGGAAAGTTGAAGGCGAAATAAACGAGCCAGAATCAACTGTTACAACAACTGATGATAAAAAAGTAAAATCTAAACTTAAAGTTGCCAACAACTGGATTTCTCTTATGGTAACTTCTAAAGATACTATAAATCCAACAATAAGTAGATTGTCTGGATTAATAGAAAACACAGATTTAATTTCTGGAAAAGCAGTCTTATTTAATGGGAAAGAAGTAAAATGGTTTGCCAAAAAAACAAGTCCATTAGAGGTTAAAAAAGATTCTGCAAAAATTGAAAAACCCAACAGAATTTTTCCTGTAACTTATCCTAATTTACCTTATGGAAACAGTCAAAAATTGGTACAACAAACGCTTTTATTTAAAAATGCAACTGTTTGGACTAACGAAAAAGAAGGTATTCTAGAAACAACTGATGTATTGGTTAAAAACGGTAAAATAGTTTCCATCGGTAAAAATATTTCAGATAATTCTGCTACAATTATTGATGCTAACGGTAAACATTTAACATCTGGAATCATTGATGAACACTCACATATTGCAATTTCTAGAGGTGTAAATGAATCGGGTCATAATTCAACTGCCGAAGTTACAATTCAAGATGTTGTAAATAGTGAAGATATTAATATTTATCGAGATTTAGCTGGTGGCGTTACAACTTCGCAATTGCTTCATGGTTCTGCAAATCCAATTGGTGGTCAATCGGCAATTGTAAAATGGAAATGGGGTTTATCCGCAGATGAAATGTTATATAAAAATCAACCAAAATTTATAAAATTTGCATTAGGAGAAAATGTAAAACAAGCCAATTGGGGAATTTCTAGCCCAACACGTTTTCCGCAAACAAGAATGGGTGTTGAACAAGTTTTCATAGATTATTTTCAACGTGCAAAAGAATATGATTTATCTTGGAAAAATTATAAATTAAATTCTAAAAAATTAAAAGCACCTCGAGTAGATTTAGAATTGCAAACTTTGGCAGAAATTATAAATAAAGAACGATTTATAACTTGTCACTCGTATGTGCAATCTGAAATTTTAATGATGATGAATGTTGCAGAGAAATTCAATTTCAAAATGAACACGTTTACTCACATTTTGGAAGGTTATAAAGTTGCCGATAAAATGAAAGAACATGGTGTTGGTGCCTCTACTTTTTCAGATTGGTGGGCTTATAAATTTGAAGTAAACGATGCAATTCCATACAACGGACCAATTATGCACAATGCTGGTTTGGTTGTAGCATACAATTCTGATGATGCAGAAATGTCTAGAAGATTAAATCAAGAAGCTGCAAAAGCTGTAAAATATGGCAACGTTTCAGAGGAAGAAGCTTGGAAATTTGTAACATTAAATCCTGCTAAATTATTGCATATTGATGATAAAGTTGGAAGCATAAAAGTTGGAAAAGATGCCGATTTAGTACTTTGGAATACCAATCCGTTATCCATTTATGCAAAAGCAGAAAAGACTATAATTGAAGGCGTTGTATATTATGACATTGTAAAAAATGAAACATTAAAATTGGATGTTGCCAACGAGAAAAATGAAATTATTGGTCAGTTATTAAACGAAAAAAACAAAGGAATGATAACGCAAGAGCCAAAAAAGAAAGAGAAAAAAGACTACCATTGTGATACTTTAGAAGAAAATTAATATGAAAAAATTATATATACTTACTTTGATTTTGAGTTTTACAATAAATTCAAATGCGCAATTTAAACCAGCCGAAAAACAAACCAAATCGGTTTTAATTTTAAACGCAACAGCACATTTAGGCAATGGAAAAATTATTGAAAATAGCGTTATAGGTTTTAAAGATGGAAAAATTCAATTGATTGCCGATGCTACTTTAATAAAAATGGATTTTTCTGCTTATGATATTAAGATTGATGCCAGCGGAAAGCATGTTTATCCTGGATTTATTGCGCCAAATTCTACTTTAGGATTGGTGGAAATTGATGCTGTTAAATCATCTGATGATGAAGACGAAATAGGAAGTAATAATCCAAATGTGAGAAGTATTGTAGCTTATAATTCTGAATCGAGAGTAACAGAAACTGTAATTCCAAACGGAATTTTAATGGCACAAATTACACCTCGTGGCGGAAGAATTTCTGGAACTTCGTCTATAGTTCAATTAAATGCATGGACTTGGCAAGACGCGTTATTAAAAGAAAACGATGGAATACATCTTAATTTTCCAACTACTTTTAGGAAAGGAAGAGGTGCAGAAAATGGTGTGATTGAAGTGAATAAAGAGTATTTAAAACAAGTAGAAGAAATTACTACTTATTTGGCAAATGCAAAAGCATATAATGCAGAAATCTCAAAGGAAAGAAACTTAGTTTTAGAAGCAACCAAAGGTTTATTTGACGGAACACAAACCTTATTTATTCACGCCGATGAAGAAAAACAAATTGTAGATGCCGTTTCAAATTTTAAATTACTTGGAATAAAAAAGTTAGTAATTGTTGGTGGATTTGACTCAAATAAATGTTCCGATTTATTGAAAGAAAATACTATTGGTGTATTGTTACGTCGTGTTCACGATATGCCAATAAACGAAGATCAAGATATAGATTTACCTTTTAAATTAGCTAAACTTTTAACCGATAAAGGAATTTTAGTTGGCTTAGAAAATAGTGGTGACATGGAACGAATGAATACAAGAAATCTTCCTTTTCTTGCCGGAACTTGTGTTGCTTATGGTATGGATAAAGAACAAGCATTGCAATTAATTACATCAAATACTGCTAAAATTTTAGGCATAGATTCATTTTGTGGCACTTTAGAAATTGGAAAAGATGCAACATTATTTATTTCTGAAGGTGATGCTTTAGATATGAAAACTAATAAATTGAAAGAAACTTTTATTCAAGGTAGAATGATAAATTTAGAAAATCATCAAAGCCAATTGAATACAATTTATAAAAAAAAATACAATCAGAAGTAAAATAAATACTAAAATCCAATTAAAGTTAATTGGATTTTAGTATTTTTTTTACCTTTTAAATTTAGAAATTCCATCTTTTAACCAAGCTTTATATTCTTGAATATTTGGTGTATATCCAACAGCTTTATTTAAATTATTTTCTTTCAAATCTATCAAAACATAATACGGTTGAGAATTTGTTTTATAACGAGTAATTATAAAATCTGACCATTTGTTTCCTATGGTGACTACTTCATTTCCTGTTGATTTAGAAATATATTGTTCTTCTTTTGGTAATTCTCTATTATCATCAACATAAAGCGAAATTAATACTACATCATTCTTTAAAATTTTTAAAACTTGCTCATCAGACCAAACATTGATTTCCATTTTTCTGCAATTAACGCAAGCAAATCCTGTAAAATCTAATAGAATTGGCTTCTTAACCAATTTTGCATAAGCATATCCTTTTTTATAATCTGTAAACGTTACAATGTTATGTTCGCCATATTTTGCACCTTCAGGTAATTTTTCATTTGAAGTACTTTCTGAATTACCAAAAAAACCTTTTGGACTTTCACTATACGTTTGCGATGGTGGAAAAGCACTTATTAATTTTAATGGTGCGCCAAATAAACCAGGAATCATGTAAATTGTAAAAGCTGAAACTAAAAGCGCTAAAAATAGTCTTCCAACAGAAATAAATTTTAAATCACTATCGTGTGGTAATTTAAATTTTCCAAATAAATAAACTGCCCAAGCACCAAAAACCGCAATCCAAATGGCTAAAAATGTTTCTCTTTCTAAAATGTGAAGTTGTAAAACCAAATCGGCATTTGATAAAAATTTAAATGCAAAAGCCAATTCTAAAAATCCTAATGAAACTTTGACTGTATTTAACCAACCACCAGACTTTGGTAATGAATTTAACCAACTAGGAAACATTGCAAACAACATAAATGGTAATGCCAAAGCAGATGAAAAACCTAACATTCCTACAACTGGTGCAATTCCACCTTTAGTTGCAGATTCTACTAAAAGTGTTCCCACAATTGGTCCAGTACATGAAAAGGAAACAATTGCTAAAGCCAAAGCCATGAACAAAATTCCAATAATTCCACCTCTATCAGCTTGTCTGTCTATTTTATTTGCCCAAGAATTTGGTAACATAATTTCAAATGCACCTAAAAACGAAGCTGCAAAAACAACTAGTAAAAAAAAGAAAATTAAGTTAAACCAAACATTGGTAGATAATTTATTCAATGCATCTGCACCAAAAATTCCTGTAACTGCAAGACCTAAAACTACATAAATGGCAATGATTGATAATCCATAAATTATAGCATTTTTTTGTCCTTGCGCTTTTGTTTTACTTTGTTTTGTAAAAAAACTAACCGTCATCGGAATCATTGGAAAAACGCAAGGTGTTAACAATGCTGCCAATCCACCAAGAAATGCAAGAAGAAATATTGTCCACAATCCTTTTTTGTCATCCTCTAGTTCTTTAGTAATTTCTTGTGTACCTTTAGAAAGTACAGTCTCATTTTTGGTTGTATCAATTGAAGTTGTTAGAACTTCATTTGAAATTGGTACAATTAAGGTAGAATCAACTTTAACTGGCAAAACAGCATTTGAAATTGCTGGAATATTAAATACAAAATTTTTAACATCGTTAATACAAGCTTCTTTACATACTTGATATTCAAATCGTAAACTTATGTTATTAGTTTTTGGATTTATAATTTTAATTCGTTGCGTGATTGTTGCCGATTTTTCGAAAAAATATTCATCAATTTCAAAAATTTCACTAAATTCTTTTTTAAATTTACTTTCTTTTGCGTTTCCAATTAATTGATAATTAGCGTTTTGATTTTTAAAAATCAATTTCATCGCAATTGGTCCACCATCAGGTGTAAACTGAGTATAAACGTGCCAACCATCGTCAATTGTTCCGTTTATGATTAAATTAAATTCAGTTTCAGACAATTTTTCAACTTTGGTAGTCCATTTTGCTGGTTCCAACATTTGTGAATTCACTGTTGAAAAAGCAAAAAAAGATATAATTAATAAAAGGAATTTCTTCATTATAGTATTGTAATTTTTAAAATATTAGTTGTTGTATTAGTAACTTTAAACCGATCATCGAATCGTTTATTTATTATCCAAACAATCTCATTATTAGAACATAAAAGCCAAACATTTGATTTATCAATCATTGAAAATTTTTCATCTTTAAAAAATTTACTTAACTTCTTTTTTCCTTTCATTCCAAAAGGATAAAAATAATCTGCTTCTTGCCATTTTCTAATTATTAACGGAAATTGCACCTTATTTTCATCTACAAAGATACAATTAGAAGTAGTTTCTGAAATGTCTTGTACTTTACAAATAGAAAGATTTAAGGGAATTTTAACTTCTAACTGATTTTCTTCTATTTTATATTCTTCAATAATATCTACGCTTTTCTTTGCATAAAGAATTAAAAAATCTCTATCCTTTAAAATAACATAATTTTCAGAAAAAACTTTTTTACCAGATTGAGCATGAGCCAAATCATAAATATCTTGCCAAGCTGTGAATTCAAATTCTTGTAACCATTGATATAAGTAAGCCGAATAATTAGGTAACTGCAGTAATTTTTTAAGATTAAAATAGATTGTTCCATCTTCATTTTCGATAACTACTTCTTTAAAAATAATATATTCACCATCGGTTACAATTGATTGAGCATCATATAAATGGTTTTGCGTTTTTTGAAAAGAATCAAGAAAATTTGGATTTATTTCTTTCAATATTGGAACTATTGTATGTCTTATTTTATTTCTCAAGTATTTATCAGAAGTATTACTAGAATCTTCACGCCATTTAATACTATTTTCATTTGCATAATTTTCAATTTCCTCTCTAGAAAAAGGTAACAATGGTCGGATAATTTTATCATTTTGTGAAGGAATTCCTGTCAATCCATCCAAACCTGTTCCGCGAGAAAGATTAATAAGAAAAGTTTCTAAACTATCGTCAAGATGATGCGCAGTTAAAATGAAATCAAAGTTTAGCTCGTTCAATTGTTCATAAAACCAATCATACCGCAACTTTCTAGCTGCAACTTGAATTGATAATTTATAATCTAAAGCAAATTGCTTTGTATCGAATTTTTGAATAAAAATTGGAATGTTTTTAGTGTTACTATATGATTTAACAAATTCCTCATCGGCATCACTTTCTAAATTTCTTAAAGAAAAATTACAATGTAAAACTGAAATATTATATTTTAATTGATAAAATAATTCTACCAAAACCATGCTATCAATTCCTCCACTTACTGCCAAAAATAATTTCTTTTCTTTTAAAAAAGAAAAGTTTTTATCAAGATGTTTTTGAAATTTTATAAGCATTTTCAAAAGTAATTATTTTATATCGTACCAAGATAAAACTTTTGCAAAAGTTCTGTTTTGAGTATATAATCCTGAGTATATAAGTGTTTTTGTACCAATTTCATCTTTAGCTAATTTTTCAAAGTACTCTAATTCTTTAAACAAATTTGGTGTAATAGTTGATGTAGATTTGATTTCAAATACATCTAGAAAATCGTCTTCTTGCGTTAATAAATCAATTTCTCTACCATCAGAATTGCGCCAAAACCAAAATTCTTTCATCAAATTTTGATGATAATTTTGTTTAACCAATTCCATAACTATCATGTTTTCAAACAAATGACCTTTGTAGGTATTAAATTTTATTTGTTTTTCATCTTTTATTTTCAATAAATGACAAAGCAAACCTGTATCATAAAAATACAATTTAGAACTTTTTATAACACGTTTATCAAAATTTTTATGATAAGGATGCAAAAGATAAATTATATAACTACTTTCTAACAAAGACAACCACGATTTTGCAGTTGGTTGTGTAATATTACAATCGTTTGCAAGCGAACTCAAATTTATTAAACTTCCTGCTCTTGCTGCGCACAAACTTAAAAAAGTTCTAAAAGTACGCATGTCTCTAATGTTTACTAACTCTGAAATATCGCGCTCAACATAGGTTTCAATATAATTTTTATAAAAGATACTTGACGGAATATTTCTATCGTAAATTGCTGGATAAAAACCATTTATCATTGCTTCAATATAATTTTTAGATAAAAAATTACCTGCTTTCATTTCATTAAAATCAAAAGGAAATAATTTAAATAAAGCTACGCGTCCAGCCAAACTTTGAGTAATATTTTTTAAAAGCAAAAAGTTTTGTGAACCAGATAAAATATATTGTCCCATTATTTTTTTTTCATCAACAATAGTTTGCAAATACGAAAATAAATGTGGTACACGTTGTGCTTCGTCAATAATACAAAAAGAATCATACTCTTCTAAAAATTTATTTGGATCATTCTCGGCAAATTTTCTTAAATCTGGATTCTCTAAACTTATGTATCTATAATCTGGGAAAAGTTCTCTTAACAAAGTAGTTTTTCCAGATTGTCTTGGTCCAGTTAAAGCAAGAATTGGATACTTGTCTTTAAGAAAGTTCATATAGTTTACTATTTCTCTTTTTACTTCCATAACATCTTAATTATAATGCAAATATATAATTTTATTTTGAATTTACAGAAATTTTATTTTGAATTTACAGAAGTTTTATTATGAATTTACAGAAGTTTTATTTTGAA
Source organism: Flavobacterium sp. (assembly GCF_043760115.1). GTDB lineage: Bacteria > Bacteroidota > Bacteroidia > Flavobacteriales > Flavobacteriaceae > Flavobacterium. The sequence continues at coordinate 10,132 of NZ_JAYUPK010000069.1, read as the reverse complement.
TTTACAGAAACTAAATTCCTAATAATACTTCAAACATTGCTTTAGCTTTCAACAAACATTCTTCGTATTCCTTTTCTGGTTCAGATAAAGAGGTAATTGCACTTCCAACAGAGAATGAAAGGTATTGATTTTCAGAACTATACAAAATACTTCTAATAACAACATTAAAATCAAAATCGCCATTTGGTGTAAAATATCCAACAGCGCCACTGTACAATCCACGTTTAGTTTCTTCAAGTGTTTCTATTATATTCATTGCTGCAATTTTTGGTGCGCCAGTCATACTTCCCATTGGAAAAGTGGTTTGCAAAATGGCAACTGGCGAAGTGGTATTTTCAACTTTTGAAACTATTGTTGAAATCATTTGATGCACTTGTTTGAACGTGTAAATCTTACATAATTCTTCAACATTTACGGATGATTTTATAGCAGTCCTAGACAAATCATTTCTAACCAAATCAACAATCATAATGTTTTCTGAACGTTCTTTTGGATTGTTTTCTAAGTTCTGTTTTAAAATTTCATCTTCTTCAATGTCAAATGATCGCTTGGAAGTTCCTTTTATGGGTTGCGAAATTATTTTGAAATTTTCTTTTTTCAAATAGCGTTCTGGTGAAGCGCATAGTAAAAAATTAGTATTATTTTTAAAGTAAACTGCAAATGGTGGTTCAGATATTGAGTTGAGTTTTTTATAAATTTCTAATGGATTTATTACTGCATTTTCGGCATAAAATTCCATACAAAAATTTGCTTCATAAATATCGCCACGATGAATGTGTTCTAGCATTTTTGATACTTTGGAAATGTAATTTTCTTTAGAAATTCTTTGCTCAATTTTAGTTTCTCGCAAAGTCGCAAAGTCGCCAAGATTCGTTATTTTGATAATTTCATCAAAATCGCTTTCAATTTCATCATCACACATATTTAAATACTGAATTTCAACATGATTATCTTTAATAAAAAATAACTTTTTAGGTTGAAAGAAAAACAAATCTGGAAAATGCAATCCATCAAAATTATTGGATGCTAAATTTTCAACATTATTTTTTAAATCATACGACAAATAGCCAAAAAGCCAATCTTTAGCTTGACTTTGGTATTGATGCAAATCTTGAAATGAATTATGAAAGTCAGTTTTTATTGATGTGAAAGCATCAACCGCTAGAACACAATCATAAGAAGAATAGTTTTGATTTAAATTATAATTGGAATTACTGTCTAAAAAAACAACTTCACGAAATTGATTTGACCAATGTAATAATTGATTTTTAAATTCTGAAATGTTTACAATTGATTTATTAATAGATGTTCTCAATATGATTTTATAAGATTCCAAAATTACAATAAAAATAATTTTTTAATAAAAGTATTATCAAAAAATCTTGGCACGGTTTTTAGTTGTGATTAATTAAGCTAAAATCTTAAAAAAATAAACATATTGATAAAAAATTACTATTTCTATTAAACATTTGTAACATTAACCTTTTAAATAGTAATTTTTTATGAAAACACTTCCAAAAATTAGTTTGGCGCTTTTAATTTTAGGTATCGCCTATTCTTGCAAAAATGCAGACAACTCTGAAAATGCAAACTCAACTACAGACTACGTAACAGAAGCCACAGATGATAAATCTGTAATTTCATCCAATGCAGCAGTTGAACCCAAGAAAACTAATAGGAAATTTATTCGAACCGCTGACTTTCAATATAAAGTTAAAGATGTTGCTCAAACTACATATAACATTGAAAAAACAACATCTAAAATTGGTGGATTTGTAACTTTTACAGAATTAAAAAGTACAGTAAATGACAAATCTGAAACTAGAGTTAGTCAAGATAGTATTCTAGAAACTACAAAATTTACAGTTGAAAACAATATTACAATTAGAGTTCCAAATACAAAATTAGATACATTACTAACATCATTTAGAAAAGAAGTTGCCTTTTTAGATTTTAGAATTATCAAAGCTGATGATGTTTCGTTACAATTATTATCAAATAAAATAACACAAAAAAGAAGTTCTTCAACTGAAAAAAGAGTTGAAAAAGCTATAGATGATAAAGGAAAAAAATTAAATCAAATTATTGATGCCGAAGATAATTTAGCATCTAAAAAAGAGGCAAATGACGCCAAAACATTAGAAAATCTTTCCATGAACGATCAAGTAAACTTCAGTACAGTAAATATTAGATTGTACCAAAGAGAAGAAATTAAAAACGAATTATACGCCAGCGAAAAAAATATAAATAAATACAGACCACATTTGGGTTTGCAAATTTGGGATTCACTAAAAACTGGTTGGTTTATGCTTGAAGGAATTATTGCTTTTGTTGTGCAACTTTGGGCATTATTTTTAATTTTATTTTTGGCTTGGATTGGGTATAAAAAATTTAAAAAAATTAAACTAATTTCTTAAAAAATATATTCAAAAATAAACCTCAAAGATTTTAAACATCTTTGAGGTTTTATAATTTTGCTTAAAATTTTTGAGAATTACACGTGTAAAGCTCTATTATCTGTAGCTGCTAATGCCGCCTCTTTCATTGCTTCAGCAAATGTTGGATGTGCGTGAGACATTCTAGAAATATCTTCGGCTGATGCTCTAAATTCCATTGCAGTAACTGCTTCGGCTATTAAATCGGCACAACGAGCACCAATCATATGAACACCAAGAACTTCATCGGTTTTTGCATCGGCTAGTATTTTTACAAATCCGTCTAAATCACCACCAGCTCTTGCTCTTCCTAATGCTTTGAAAGGAAAACTTCCGGCTTTGTATTCAATTCCGTCAGCTTTCAATTGCTCTTCTGTTTTTCCGACAGCGGCAACTTCTGGCCAAGTATAGACTACACCAGGAATTAAATTATAATCGATATGAGGTTTTTGACCTGCCAAAATTTCGGCAACCATTGTTCCTTCTTCTTCGGCTTTGTGTGCTAACATTGCACCACGAACAACATCGCCAATGGCATAAATATTTGAGATATTGGTTTGCAAATGATCATTCACTTCTACCATTCCTCTATCTGTGATTTTTACACCTGCTTTTTCTGCCGAAAGTCCATCAATATAAGGACGACGACCAACTGAAACTAACGAATAATCGCCTTCTAAAGTTATTGTTTCTCCTTTGGCATTTTCTGCTTGAATGGTTACAACATTTCCGCTTCTTTCAACCGATTTTACTTTATGAGAAACATAGAATTTCATTCCTTGTTTCTTTAACACTTTTGTTAATTCTTTAGACAAACTGGCATCCATTCCTGGAATTATTCGGTCTAAATATTCAACTACCGAAACTTGTGCACCAAGACGAAGGTAAACTTGTCCTAATTCAATTCCTATAACTCCACCACCAATAATTACTAAATGTTTAGGAACTTCTGGTAATTTTAATGCTTCGGTTGATGTGATAATTCTTTCTTTATCTAATTTTATAAAAGGAAGATTTGATGGTTTTGAACCAGTTGCAATGATTATATTTTTGGCTTCAAGTACTTCTGAAGTTCCGTCAGCTTTTGTAACTTTTACGTGAGTTGCATCTTCAAAAGATCCTAAACCTTCATAAACTGTTACTTTATTTTTATCCATTAAAAATTTTACACCGCCAGAAGTTTGATCTACAACTGCTTGTTTACGAGCGATCATTTTTTCAAGATTTACTTTTACTTCTCCAGAAATATCTATTCCGTGATCGGCAAAATGTTGCAATTCTTCATAATGATGTGATGATGCCAACATTGCTTTTGAAGGAATACAACCAACATTGAGGCAAGTGCCACCAAGTGTTGAATATTTTTCTATAATTGCTGTTTTGAAACCAAGTTGTGCGCAACGAATTGCTGAAACATATCCGCCTGGACCAGAACCTATAATGACTACGTCAAATGAACTCATAGTTTTTGTTTTTTAGTTTGGCAAAATTACGAATTCAATTTCAATTTCAATGTCAATTGCAATATCAATTTCAATGTCAATTGCAATTTCAATGTCAATTGCAATATCAAAAATCAAAATCAATATTAAAAAATTAATTTAATCCCAATCTTGTGCCGCAAAAATCATTTTTTGTCCGTCTTTGGAAGTAAGAGTTAATTTGTGGACTTCGATTTTAAAGCTATTTATTTTAGGCAAAATTTCTAAAAAATTGTCTTCTAATTTCATCTCACCACAAGCCATTTCTGTTCTCATTCCGTCAGAAAAAGTGATTTCCGAATTGGATTTAATTATATATTTAGAAGAAATACCATTACAACCCATATTTGCAGTTGCAGTTTTAGAATTTGTAAGGTTTAATTGTGCTTTAGAAGCTACTAGAAATTGTTTTTCGAAATTTTTAAATTCGGTTAACATCCAAACTCGGTTGATGTTTTGAGTTGGTGTTTCTGATACTTCTTTTTTTGAATTGCAAGAAAATGTGATTATTGAAAATAGAATTATAAATGTTAGCTTATTCATTTTGCTATTTATTAAATTTTACACAATCTACTTAAATCTTCTTAGCTTCTTCCCAAAAAACATCCATTTCTGCAAGCGTCATATCCATCAGTGGTTTGCCAAGTTCGCCAGCTTTACTTTCAAGATATTGAAATCGCTTTATGAATTTTTTATTAGTACGTTCAAGCGCATCTTCTGGATTTACGTTTAAAAATCGTGCATAATTTATCATAGAGAATAAAACGTCGCCAAATTCAGCTTCTATTTTATCTTGATTTCCTGCTTCAACCTCAACTTGAAGTTCTTCTAATTCTTCTTGCACTTTATCCCAAACTTGGTGTGATTCTTCCCAATCAAATCCTACACCTTTTACTTTATCTTGAATTCTGCTAGCTTTTACAAGTGCAGGCAAACTTTTAGGAACGCCTTCAAGAACTGATTTTTTACCTTCTTTCAATTTCAGTTTTTCCCAGTTTTGCTTTACTTCTTCTTCATCTGCAACTACTACATCTCCATAAATATGTGGATGTCTGTGAATTAATTTATCACAAATTTCATTGCAAACATCTGCCATGTCAAAACTATTTGTCTCACTACCTATTTTGGCATAAAAAACAATATGCAATAATAAATCGCCAAGTTCTTTTTTAACTTCTTGTAAATTATTATCCAGAATTGCATCGCCAAGTTCATACGTTTCTTCGATAGTTAAATGACGTAAACTTTCTAGCGTTTGCTTTTTATCCCAAGGACATTTCTCTCGCAATTCGTCCATTATATCAAGTAATCTATTAAAAGCTTCTAGTTGCGATTGTCTTGTATTCATTTTATTTTGGATTTTATTCTTAAATTTAATCTACTAAATATTCTTTAATCAAACTTTTAACTTTCAAAATTTCTTTTTTCGAAAGTATATCAATTTTATTCTTTAATCTCACTTTATCTATACAACGAATTTGATCCAAAGCAATTTGACCATTTTTATTTTCTAAAATTATATCAACACGCATAGGGAATTTTCGCAAAGTTGAAGTAATTGGAGCTATTAAAACAGTATTTAAATAGTGATTAGAATCATTTGGAGAAATTATTAAACAAGGTCTTATTTTATTAATTTCACTTCCTAAAGTTGGATCTAAAACTACCCAAAAAATTTCATATTGATTTACCATTGCCAATCATTATTAGCTTCATCTTCAAAAAAATCTGGAATTAAAAGTTTTGGTTGACCACTTTTTTCAATTTCGGATGAAATTAATTTATCCCAATTTTCACGTGGTTTTTTGGAAGGACTAATTATTAATTTTCCTTCTTCAACTTCTACATTCACAACATTTTCAAATCCAAATATTTTTAAAAATTTAGCAGGAATAATTATTCCTTTAGAATTTCCTACGCTAATTATATTGGCTTCCATATTAAAAAATTTTAAAACAAAGTTACAACATTATTATAACATTTAGAAAAAAGTCATAAAAAAATCTCACTTTTAAGTAAGATTTAATTTTTTTTTAAGCTTTTTTAGCAGGAGCTTTTTTAGCTTTTACTTCTTTAACAACTTCTTCTTTAACTGTTTCTGCATTTTCTACTAAAGCTTCTTTTGGTTCTTCTTTAGAAACTAAACCTTTAGCTTGCAAAATATTATACCAATTTAATATCTTTTTAATATCTGATGGATAAACACGTTCTTTATCATAATCTGAAACGATAGTTTCAAAATAGGCAACTAGTTTATCGTTATCTTCTTTATGAGAAATTGCTGGACCTTCGTTTTCTTTTACTGCAATGGCACGCATCACATCTACCAACGGTTTTTCTTCTGTATAAGTGTATAAAGAAATTTCTGAAAGTAAACTTACATTGCTTTTCATTCCAACAGTAATTCTTTTTCCGTCAAGAAAAGATTCGGCTACAAACCCAGTACGTGTTTGAACTTTTAAGGCGTATAAACCTGGTTTTCCAGAAATTGATAATATTTTTTCTAAAGTCATTTATTATATATTTTTAAATTTTTAAATTGATTTTTAATATTGAGATTGATATTGCAATTGAAACCTATCTTCCTTTTTTATTTGCAAATTTCATTCTATAATCTGGACGAGATTTTCCATCCATAATATTTTGCAACTTTTTCTTTATTAACGTCTTTTTTAGTGAAGATATTTTATCTGTAAACAAAATTCCTTCAATATGATCGTATTCGTGTTGTATTACTCTAGCAATCAAGCCATCATAAGTTTCTGTTTTTTTTACAAAATTCTCATCAACGTATTCAATGGTGATTTTTTCGTTGCGGTAAACATCTTCACGAACTTCTGGAATGCTAAGACAACCTTCGTTAAAAGACCATTCTTCGCCTTCTTCAATTATCATTTTTGCATTAATAAAAGTTTGTTTAAAACCTTTTAATTGTACTTGTTCTTCTGGTGTTAAATCCTCGCTATCACTAAAAGGTTCAGTATCAATTACAAACAATCTAATTGGTAAACCTATTTGTGGCGCAGCCAAACCAACACCATAGGCATTGTACATTGTATCATACATATTAGTTAGCAAATCTTGAAAATTAGGATAATCTGCCGAAATATTTTCGCAAACTTTTCTTAAAACTGGATCGCCATAACCTACAATTGGTACTATCATTTTATTACTATTCTGAATTCAAAATTTAATATTACAATAACATTAAATTTGAAATTATTTTAAATTGATTGCAAAAGTAAACAAAAAAATAAATTAGAAGTCCAATTGCAAAACTTTACTTGTCATTTCTCTAATTGATTTAGAAAGTTCTGGATTATCATTTAAAGATTGATCATAGGATGGAATCATTTCTACAAGTTTAGATTGCCATTCTACAGTTTTTAATTCGTCTGGAAAACAACGATTTAGTAATTCTAACATAATTGCAACTGCGGTTGATGCTCCAGGAGAAGCACCAAGTAAAACGGCTAAGCTTCCATCTGCAGCGCTAACAACTTCGGTTCCAAATTCTAAAACTCCACCACCATTTTCATCTTTTTTAATAACTTGAACTCTTTGTCCTGCAGTTTCCAATTCCCAATCTTCTATTTTAGCAGTTGGAACATATTCTAATAATGCTTCTAGTCTATCATCTTGCGATTGTCTAACTTGATCTATCAAATATTTGGTTAAAGGAATATTTCTAAATCCTGCAGAAAGCATTGGCAAAATATTATCTGTTTGAATGGATTTTACCAAATCTAAATAGGAACCATTTTTAAGAAACTTGGTAGAAAATCCTGCATAAGGTCCAAAAAGTAATTCTTGTTTTTCATTGATTACTCTAGTATCAATATGTGGAACCGACATTGGTGGCGCACCAACAGCAGCTTTTCCATAGACTTTAGCGTGGTGTTTTTTTATAACTTCTTCATTAGTACAACGCAACCATTGTCCAGAAACTGGAAAACCTCCAAATCCTTTTCCTTCTTCAATATCTGCTTTTTCTAATAATGTTAACGAACCGCCACCAGCACCAATAAAAACAAATTTTGTATTAATTTTTCGGCTTTCAGTTGTGTCTAAATCTTTAACTTTTATAGTCCAAGAACCATCGTCTTGTTTTTTTAATTTACTAACTTCGTTATGAAAATGAATTGTAACTCCATCTTGATTTTTTAAATAATCAAACATTGTTCTAGTTAAAGTACCAAAGTTTACATCTGTTCCAAGATTCATTTGTGTAGCAGCAATTTTCTCTTCTTTACTTCTACCTTCCATAACCAATGGAATCCACGATTGAATTTCTTCAAATGAAGTTGAAAATTGCATTCCTTTAAAAAGTTCATTTTGGATTAAACCATCATATCTTTTTTTAAGAAAATCTACATTTTTTTCGCTCCAGACAAAACTAATATGTGGAATACTTTTTATGAATGTTTGTGGAGATGATACTAGATTTTGATTAACTAAATAAGCCCAAAACTGTCTTGAAAGTTCAAATTGTTCGGCAATTTTTACAGCTTTTTTAGTTTCTACACTTCCATCTTCTTGTTGTGGAGTGTAGTTTAATTCGCAAAATGCCGAATGACCTGTTCCTGCATTATTCCAAGCATCAGAACTTTCTGCTGCGGCAATATCTAATCTTTCAAAAATTTCTATTGTTATATTGGGTTGTAATTGTTTTAGAATTACGCCCAAAGTTGCACTCATAATTCCTGCACCAATTAGTACAACATTAGTTTGTGGAATAGTTTGAGAATTGTTCATTGCAATAATTTTTATGCAAAGATACAAATGCTATTTGCTAAAATTTTATTAAAAAATTATGAGATTTAAGGAATTTACGAAATCGATTTAATACTTAAATCATTTTTCTTGTAAGGTAATCTTGAAGCATAATTGTAGCTGATATTTCGTCGATTAATGCTTTGTTTTGACGTTGTTTTTTCTTTAATCCGCTATCAATCATTGTTTGAAATGCCATTTTAGAAGTGAATCTTTCGTCTACACGAATTAGTTTCATTTCTGGAAAATTAGTTTTAAATTTTTCTACAAATTTCTCTATAATTTCTGCACTTTGAGATGGTTCGCCATTCATTTGTTTTGGTTCGCCAACAAGAACTTCTTTTACATTTTCTTTGGCAAAATAGTCTTGTAAAAATTGAATTGCAGTTTCTGATGGAATTGTAGTTAATCCAGATGCAATTATTTGTAACTCGTCTGTAACAGCAATTCCTGTTCGTTTTAAACCGTAATCTATGGCTAGAATTCTTGGCATTTTTTTTACAAAGTTAAAGTAAAAGTTGTCAGTTTTAAATGTTTAAAAGTTTAAATAGTTTAAAAGTTTAGTTTATTTGACTATTCAGATTGTTTAAAAGTTTATTGGAGTTTAGAAGTTTATAGGTTTACAACAAAAAAAATCCTCTTTTCAGAGGATTTTTCACTTTGTTTGAGTAATTGTGTTTGTTTAATCTAGTTGTTATTATTTAGTTGCTTCAAATTTTGCAACCGCTTTTTTACCATTATGAAAATGCAACATTGTTCCTTCTATCATATAATTATCAACTTTCGTTAATGCTTTATTGAAGTTGGTTTCTGTAGACATTTCTGGACATGACATTTTGGTTGATCCAATATTAGAAAATGCCAATTTGGTTGTAGCTTTCATTACGAAAGATCCAAAAATTTTATTACAACCTGCAAATGCAGCAAATTTTCCAGTTTTAGAATCTAAGTTTATGTAGTATTCTTTATTAGATGTATTAGTTACAGCTTTTCCGTTAAGTTCTACTAACTTCCATTTTGTTTCTGCTAATGCATATTTACCTTTAGTTTCATCAACGTTTGTAGTTGTAGTTTTTGTTGACATTTTATCAAGTAATTTAACATCTGAAGAATCTATACTTGTTGAATCTACCATTGTAGAATCTATAAGCATTTCGTCTTTGGCAATTGTTGTTGTGTCTTGCATTGAAATGGTGTCCATATTATTATCGGTATCAACATTTTCTGCTTTTTTACAACTTGATAATGTAATTAATGATAGTAATGTAATAAAATATAATTTTTTCATAAATTGTTGGTATAACTGTTTGTGTTATATCTTACAAAAGTATAGTGAATTGGATTTGTAATGTTATACAATTTAAGCTAATTATTACATTATAAAAGGAAAAGACAAATGTTTTTTAGCCCAGACAGGAATGAAAATCCAATTGTTTCGGTTTT
>NZ_JAYUPK010000068.1:0-22323 GCF_043760115.1 Flavobacterium sp. | reverse complement strand
ATCTTGAAAAAGGAAGAATTGTAATTTTTGGCGCAGGAACAGGAAATCCATATTTTACAACAGATACAGCAGCAGTTTTACGTGGTGTAGAAGTTCACGCAGATGTAATTTTAAAAGGTACAAGAGTTGATGGCGTTTATTCTGCCGATCCTGAAAAAGATAAAAACGCAACTAAATTTGATTACATATCGTTTGAAGATGTACTAAAAAAAGGATTAAACGTAATGGATACAACCGCATTTACATTAAGTCAAGAAAATAAATTACCAATTGTAGTTTTCGATATGAATAAAAAAGGAAATCTTTTAAAAATTTGTAACGGAGAAAATATTGGAACAATAGTTAATATATAGTTTACGGTTTATAGTTTGTTGTTTATTGTCAACCACAAACTGTAAACTAAAAACCACAAACAATTTAAAATCAATGGAAGAAGTAGAATTTATTATCGATGAAGCTAAAGAATCTATGAACGGTTCTATTGCGCATTTAGAAAAAGAATTTTTAAATATTAGAGCTGGAAAAGCGTCGCCACAAATGTTAGGAAGCGTTTTTGTAGATTATTATGGTTCGCAAACGCCACTTTCTCAAGTTGCCAATTTAAATGTTCCAGATGCAAGAACAATTACAATTCAACCGTTTGAAAAAAGTATGTTGCAACCAATTGAAAAAGCAATTATGGTTGCCAATATTGGTTTTAATCCAATGAATAATGGCGATTTAATTATAATTTCTGTTCCGCCATTAACAGAAGAACGTCGTAGAGATTTAGTAAAACAAGCTAAAGCTGAAGCCGAAGATGCTAAAATTGGTATTAGAAACTCTAGAAAAGATGCTAATACTGATATTAAAAAATGTGAAAAAGAAGGAACATCAGAAGATATTTGTAAAACTGCCGAAGACGAAATTCAAAATTTAACTAATTCATTTATTAGAAAAATTGACGAACTTTTGGCTGCTAAAGAAGTTGAAATCTTGAAAGTATAATTTATTTGTACTAAAATTATATTAAAATCTGATTATCGTAGATAGTCAGATTTTTTTATTGCTATTTTTGTAATCTCTAAACAAGAATTAATGCGCAATTTTTGGGTTTTTCTACTGATACTTTTTTGCAACTTTGCTTTTTCCCAAAAGCTTATGCAAGGTCAAATTCTAGATTTTGATACCAATGTTCCTATTGCTTTTGCAAAAATTACTTATAATTCTAAAACAATTGCGTCAGATTGGGAAGGAAAATTTAGCATAATTATTAAAGATGAAACTAAACCAATAATATTCTCCTATAAAGGTTATTACGATAAAAATTATTACTTAACCGTTGGTGCCAAAACCATTTCTATAAAAATGGTAAGTGATAATTCTCTTGAAAAAGAAGAAATATATTCAGAGAAATTAGTAAACTCAATAATTAAAAAAGTAGTTGAAAGTAAACCACAAAACCAACCAGAAAAAGTATTTAAAACATTTGAATATAAAAACTACGAACATCTTTTAGTTACTGCCAATACCGATTCTATTTCTAGTAAAATTGATACTATATACAAGAAAAATTTGTTTGGAAGAAAAACTTTGCTTTTAGATTCTACCAATTATAAATTTAAAAAATTATTAGAAATTCAACACGTTTATCAAACTGAAAAAGTAAATTTAATTCAGTTTAACAACACTACTAAAGAAACAATTCTTGCTGCAAGAATGGCTGGTTTTAAAACGCCTTTATATGAATATTTAGGATTGAATTTAGTCTCTTATTCGCTGTATGAAAACAAGTTAGATATTCTTGAAATTCCTATTCAAAACCCAATTTCTAATTATGGTAGAAAAATATTTTCGTTCAAATTAATTGATACTATTAAAGTTGATGGAAGAAGTGTTTACAGAATTTATTTTCAGCCAAAAAGATTAAAAGACGACAGATTACGCGGTTTATTGTATGTTGATGCTGAAAATTATGGCATTGCCAAAGCATTCTACCGAATTTACGGAATTATAAACATCAATGCAACTTACACGTTTGATTATTTAAAAAAATATAAAGTTTGGTTTCCCAAAAAAAGAAATTTTACAGTTGTAAAAGGCAATAATTCTGAAGATTTAAAAATTCTTGGTGGCACGGTTAAATTCAATTCTAATCTTGACAAACTCAAAAAAGACGCTTCAGATCAAATTTATTTAAAATTAGAATCAACTCCTTATGACATAAAAATTAATGAAAATGTTGCGTTTGAACAACCTGCAATAAAAATTGATGCAAGAGAAACAAGTATGTCTAAATCAGATAAATATTGGTCTGGATTTCAAAAAGACACAATAGATAAAAGAAAATATAAAACCTATATTAATCTTGATAGCTTGTCTTTGGCAGAAAATATTGAACGTAAAATATTTCTAGGAAGGAAAATTTTTAATGGATATTTACCAATAGGAAGTTTCGATTTAGACTTAAAAAGTATTTTAAAATATAATAATTACGAAGGATTTAGAATTGGAATTGGCGGAATTACCAATAATAAATTATCAGAAAAATACAAAGTGAGTTTGTATGGTGCTTTTGGTTTAAAAGACAAAGAATTTAAATACGGAATTACGCCTTCCTATTTGCTTGACAAAGAAACCAATACTTGGACAAGTGCTTCCTACTCTGACGATTTAAACGAAATTGGTCAAATAAATTTTGCCACACAACCTCGCAGATTTAAAATTTATGATCCACGACCAATAAATATTTCTACTTTTTACAGAAATCAATTGGCATCATTTTACATAGAAAGTAAATATTTAGCCAAAACTGAAACTTATTTTGGACTTTCAAGAAGTGAAGTGAAACCACTTTTTGATTATACTTATCAATTAAATGGCGAGGATTTTGCAAAATATACTATGACTACAGCCCAATTTGCAATACAATGGAATCCGTTTAGTAGTTATATGCAAACCACTTCTGGACGTTTAGAAATTGATAAAAAGTTTCCTAAATTCTCGTTTCAGTTTACTCAATCATTGCCTAATTTGTTAGGAAATGATTTTAATTTTTCTAAAGCTGATGTTAGAATTGTTCACGAAATTCCTTATTTAAATGGTCAAAATACTGCTTTTACAATGCAAGGCGGAATTGCATCTGGAGATATTCCATTAACACATTTGTACAGTATTGCACCGAATAATTTAAATAGAGAAACTTTATTTAAACGTATAACTTTTGCAAGTAAAAACGGATTTGAAACTATGTTTTTTAATGAATTTTTTTCTAGTAAATATGTGAGTTTTCAAGTGAGACATACGTTTAACAAAATAAAAATCGCCTACAAAGTAAAACCACTTTTATCTGTTGTAACAAGAATGGCGTTTGGAACTATGGATAAACCTGAGCAACATTTAGGATTTGTCTATAAAACACTTGACGATGGATTTTTTGAAAGTGGCGTAGAATTAAACCAAATTTATAAAGGATTTGGACTTACAGGTTTTATAAGATATGGACCAAACGGATTACCAAAAGTAGTTGATAATTTATCTATAAAACTTAGTTATGTATTTGGTTTAGGGTTTTAAGATTTTTAGTAGTGTTCGAGACCAGAAACTACAAAAACAGTATTTTGTTCTTCAACAATTTCATAAATCAATCGGTCTTTACTGTTAATTCTTCTTGACCAAAATCCCGATAAATCATATTTTAATTCTTCTGGATTTCCTGAACCAGTAGACGGATGCTCTTTAAGTTCATTCAAAATTTTTAAAATTTTTTTTATTGAAGCCGTATTACCAGATTTTTTATGAAAAGCAAAATCTTCTTCTGCTGTTGTTTTTATTATTACTTGATACTTTCCCATAAATCTTCAGCAGTATCCATTATCCGACCTTGTTCTTTAATTGTCTTTTTTATTTTAGCAACAAACTTTTGATTGTAAGGACTTTTCTCTTCTTCAATGAGAACGATTTCTTTTGAATCTTGAAAAAAAACTCTAGCCATTTCTAAAAATGCCTTTCCTTTTTTCGTTCTCTCATTAATATTTAATGTAATCGTAGTCATATTATATTTTTTACAAATTTACAAAAACTTTACTTTGATAAATTTAATTTCAGAAAAACTAACAGTTGCAATAACTATAATGAAACTATAATTTAATTTTTTACGGCTTAACAATCAAAACAGAAGGAATTGTACTCAACCAAACACTTTGAGAATCTACCAATTTTTTCCAGCTTTCTAACGAAATCATCATTAAATCTTGCTTGGCAAGAAATCCGGCTTTCATATTGTTTTCGGTTAAAACCGAAATGTTTTCTGGATAGTTTTTTTGTAAACTTTCAATTTCCAATTCTATATCTTCATTGTTTTTTACTTGGCTATCAATGTCTAAAACTGTAATTTTAGAGTCGCTGTTGTAAATTAATTTTTGAGCATAATCTATTAAAAAAGAATCATTTGCTGAGAATATTGGTACAAAAACATCATTTACAACATTCAATTCTTTGTCAATTAAAATTCCGAGTGGCATTTTACTTTTAGAAATTATCAATCGTGTTCTGTCATCAAATGGTGAATTTTCAAACAATCCTTCTTTTCCTGTAAACTTGTCTATTAATCTGTCTGGATTTATAATTCTGGTTGTAAACCCTAATACTTTTCCAAGTAATGTTCCTTCAAATATCGATTTTCCTAATCCTACCAAAACCAAATCGAAATTTCCTCTTGTAGCAATATCTGTAATATCTGTTTCAATATCAACCGTTGCCTTAAAAATAGTTGTTATTTCTTGATCTAAAGTTTTAGATTCTGCAAGTATTGGCGCAAATGCTTCTTGCTCATATTCTTCTAGATTGTAAGCGTGCATTTCATCTGATAAAGAAAGATGCAAAGCAGTTACATTGGTATTTTCTTTTTGTTTTTTCACAAAACTATTTGCCAAATGCAACAACGATTTTCCCTTTTCATTGTTTCCAAATGATATTAAAATTTTGAAATTGCTGTTTCCTATTTCTTTCGGAAATAAAACTTCTTTACGTTTAAAAATATAATTTATTAAATCTATTGCTGGACCAGTCATAAAAGTAGTAACCAATGCCATAATTACCATCATTGTAAATATTTCTCTTGATAAAACACCCAAGTCATAGCCAATATTTAATACTACTAATTCCATCAAACCTCTTGTATTCATCAACGCTCCAATAGTTAAACTGTCACGCCAATTCTGTCCAACAAATTTGGCTGCCAATGTACTTCCAAGAAATTTTCCAACAACTGCAACCAGAATAATGAATCCTGTAATTTTCCACAAATACGGATCGTTTATCAAGCCAATTTCAGTTCGTAATCCAGTGAAAACGAAGAACAACGGAAGCAATAAAATTAAAGCAACATCTTCTACTTTTTCTATAATTATATTTCTAATTTTAGTGATGTCTGGCATAATTGCACCAGTTAAAAAAGCGCCAAACAAGGCATGAATTCCAATAATTTCTGATAAATATGACGAAATAATCAACGTTAATAAAAATATTGCAACAACTGGTTTGCTTAAATTATCGCGAGTTGCATATAAATCTCCAACTTTTTTCAAGAACGGTTTTACAATAAATAACATTGCTAAAACATAAGTAATTGCTAATAGAATTACATACATTGAACTTGCAAATGTTCCTGCTTTTACAATTGCAATTACTGCTGCAAGAATACACCAAGCGGTAATATCATCGGCTGCGGCACAAGTAACTACAATTGCGCCAAGTTTAGTTTTGTGAATGCCTCTTTCTTGTACAATTCTTGCCAAAACAGGAAACGCAGTTATACTCATTGCAATTCCCATAAACAAACTAAAAGATAAAAACTCAACACCTTCTGGAGCAAATTCGTTGTAAACAAAATAAGCCAATCCAATGCCAAGTGCAAACGGAAAAACAATACTTGCGTGACTAATTACAACTGCATCGTTGGCTTTGTTTTTTAAGACTTTTAAATCCAATTCCATCCCAACAACAAACATAAAAAGTATCAATCCAATCTGACTAAGAAATTGAAGATTACCAAGTGATTCTGTTGGAAAAAGCATTGCAGAATATTCTGGAAAATACATTCCAACAAGAGATGGTCCAAGAAAAATTCCTGCAATAATTTCACCAATTACCGATGGTTGTCCAATTTTTCTAAAAATCCAACCAAACAATCTAGCAACAATAATTATAGTAATTATTTGAAGTAAAAGTATGGCTAACGGATGTTTTAAATTATGAGTTAACGAATCTAAAAATTGATTAAAATAATTAGAATTTGAAACTGGCGCAACAACATCGCTACTTTCTAAAAGTTTTCCTTTAGATACAATCCAAAAAATTAAAGCAGTAAATCCGCCAGTTACAATAATATAAAATAAACCGTTTTTAAGATTCTTCATACTTTATAAAACCCTTTTTTTGAGCATTACAAATATGAGAAAACTAAATTACATTTAACAAAAACTAGTAATAATTAATGAAAAACTTATTAAAGATATACTTCAATTAATTTTACATTAAAAGATTGTATAATTTTCTCAGTATTAAGCGGTTTTATTTACCTTTGCAACCGTTTTAAATAGTCAAATGAAAAAGAAATCAAAAGTAGGATTTTGGGAATTTATAGCCGGAATTGTACTAAGAAATAGAATTACAATACTAACAATTATAGGTCTTCTCACTGTTTTTTTTATATTTCAGTGGAAAAACATTAGGTTTTCTTTTACCGAAGCCAATCTTCTTCCAAGCGATAATATTGTAAATGTTGAGTATAATAATTTCTTAAAAGAATTTGGCGAAGAAGGAAATTTAGTAGTTGTTGCAGTAAAAGACGATGCTTTTTTTACTCCAAAAGCATTTGTTGCTTGGAATAAATTAATGACCGAATTTAAAAATCAAAAGGAAGTTGATTTGGTTTTGTCAGTTTCAGATTTAAAAAAACTTCAAAAAAATGATTCTCTTCAAACCTTTGAATTGGTTCCTTTTGTAGATCAATCTAAAATTTTAGACAAAAATTATTTGGCAACTGTAAAATCTGATTTGTTTAATAAATTACCATTTTACGAAAGTTTGTTGTTCAATAAAAAAAGTGAAACCATTCGATCTGCCATTTATTTAGATAAAAAAATAGTAAATACTGCTGGCAGAAAAGACTATATATTTAAAGATTTTATTCCCAAAATTGAAGCTTTCGAAAAAGAAACCAACATTGATTTGCACGTTTCTGGAATGCCATACATTAGAACTTTAAACGCTAAAAGCATAACAGACGAGATAAGTTTGTTTATTGGCGCAGCACTTTTAATCACTTCATTAATATTTTATTTCTTTTTTAGATCATTTAAAACTACATTAATATCCATTTGTATTGTGGTTATTGGCGTAATGTGGTCGTTTGGAATTTTAGGATTATTAAATTATG
This sequence comes from Flavobacterium sp., assembly GCF_043760115.1. Taxonomy (GTDB): domain Bacteria; phylum Bacteroidota; class Bacteroidia; order Flavobacteriales; family Flavobacteriaceae; genus Flavobacterium. The sequence goes on along the minus strand of NZ_JAYUPK010000068.1, from coordinate 14,903 downwards.
AAATTACTGTTCTTACAGCATTAGTTCCAGCATTGGTAATTATTATTGGTGTTCCCAATTGCATTTTCCTTACCAATAAATACCATCAAGAATGTCGAATACATAACAATCAAGCCAAAGCTTTAGTTCGTGTTTTAACTAAAGTTGGAACCGCAACTTTAATTACCAATATTACAACTGCCTTTGGTTTTGCTACATTTATTGTTACTAATAACGAATTGCTAAAAGAATTTGGCGTGGTAACTTCGTTAAACATTATGGCGTTGTTTCTGTTGTGTTTGTTTGTAATTCCAATACTTTACAGCTATTTGCCAATTCCAAAAGAAAAACATTTAGACCATCTTGAACGCAGTTATGTGGTTACTTTTATGAATTGGATTCAACGAATTATAAAAACTAAAAGAACTTATGTTTATGTAATTACCGTATTTCTATTTGCCTTGAGCATTTTTGGAATGTTACAAATAAAAACCTCAGGAAGTTTAATTGAAGATATGCCAAAAAATTCCGCATTTTTTCAAGATATTTTGTTTTTCGAAAAAGAATTTGATGGTGTAATGCCACTAGAAATTACCATAGATACAAAACGAAAAAATGGTGTAATGAAACGTTCAACATTAAGAAAAATGGACGAACTTCAAGCATCAATTGAAGAAATTCCAGAACTTTCTAAACCAATTTCTGTTTTAAATGCCGTAAAATATTTTAAGCAAGCATACTACAACGGAAATCCAGAATACTACGATTTACCAACAGCGCAAGAGGAAACTTTTATATTGAGTTATACTAAAAATGCAACCAAATCTTCGCAAAAAGATGTAATGAAAAGTTATATGAGTAAAAATGGTCAAGTTGCCAGAATTACTACTTTTATGAAAGACATTGGCACAGGAAATATGCAAAAAGTAGAAGATAAATTACAAGCCAAAATAAACACCATTTTTCCTGCCGATAGATATAAAGTTACCATGACAGGAAAAGCATTAGTATTTGAAAAAGGAACTAAATATTTACTAGACAACTTAATTTCATCCTTACTTTTGGCCGTTTTTATTACTGCAATGTTAATTCTTTTTATGTTTCGATCTGTCAAAATGATATTCGTTGCATTGGTTCCAAATCTTTTGCCGTTACTTGCTACTGCAGGCATTATGGGTTATTTTGGCATACCATTAAAACCATCAACAATATTAGTTTTTGGTATAGCATTCGGACTTTCTGTAGATGACACCATTCGGTTTTTATCACAATACAGACAAGAATTATCTAAGAACAATTGGAAGATAAAAAAATCGGTTTTTGCCACACTAAAAGATTCAGGATTAAGTATGTTTTACACATCTGTAGTGCTTTTTGCTGGCTTTTCAATCTTTATGTTGTCCAGTTTTGGTGGCACAATTGCACTTGGCGGATTAATTGCTGTAACCTTACTTTTCGGAATGTTGTCAAACTTAATTTTGCTACCATCATTGGTTTTAACACTAAATAAAAGGTTGGCAAACGAGCAAGAATTTCACGAACCAAAGTTTAATGTTATTGATGAAGATGATGAAAATTAGGTTTTCTTGAAGCCATTCCTGCTATTCGTTTCAATCTTTCTTTATAAATTATTTTTTTCTACGCTTTTTTAAGAGCTTCCTTTGGTCGCTTTAAAAAACCAAGAAAAAATACAATTTATAAAGAAAGGATTTTCACTGCTATCAGGGCTAAAAATGAGTAGAAAAATTTATATTTGCAATTCGGTTTAACGTTTTAAGAAAACATAAATCCTAAAAATTAAATTCCATATTAAAAAATGAAACATACTAAAGTTAAAGAATTACTAAACAGTACATCAACTTTAAACGAAATAAATGCCAAAGGTTGGGTAAGAACTTTTAGAAACAATCAATTTATTGCCTTGAACGATGGTTCTACAATTAATAATATTCAATGCGTAGTAGATTTTGAAAACACATCTGAAGAAACGCTAAAAAGAATTACAACTGGCGCAGCAATATCAGTAACTGGAGCTTTGGTAGAAAGTCAAGGCGCAGGTCAAAAATATGAAATTCAAGTTTCTAAATTAGAAATTCTTGGCGATTGCGATGCAGAGAAATTCCCAATACAACCTAAAAATAAACCAAGTTTAGATTTCCTTCGTGAAAATGCTCACTTGCGTGCAAGAACAAATATGTTTGGTGCAATTATGAGAGTTCGTTCGGTACTTTCCTTTGCAGTTCATAATTATTTTCAAGAAAAAGGATTTGTATATGTAAACACACCAATTATAACTGGTTCAGACGCAGAAGGTGCAGGCGAGATGTTTAAAGTTACCGCTTTACCATTTGACAACACACCAAGAACCGAAGATGGAAAAGTAAATTACAAAGAAGATTTCTTCGGAAAAGAGACTAACTTAACTGTTTCAGGACAATTAGAAGGAGAAACTTTTGCAATGGCTTTGGGTCAGATTTACACATTCGGACCAACATTTCGTGCAGAAAATTCAAACACGTCACGTCATTTAGCAGAATTTTGGATGATTGAACCAGAAGTTGCCTTCAATGATTTGGATGACAATATGGATTTGGCAGAAGATTTTATTCAATACGTAATTAAATATACGATGGATAAATGCCAAGAAGATTTGAAATTCTTGGAAGGACGTTTATTAGACGAAGAAAAATCGAAACCACAAGCAGAACGTAGCGAAATGGCGTTGTTAGAAAAACTAAATTTTGTTTTAGAAAACAATTTCAAACGAGTTTCTTACACAGAAGCTATAGATATTTTAAGAGATTCAACACCAAATAAAAAGAAAAAATTCAATTATATCATCAACGAATGGGGTGCAGATTTGCAAAGTGAACACGAAAGATATTTAGTAGAAAAACATTTTAAATGTCCAGTAATTTTGTTTGATTATCCAGCAAATATTAAAGCATTTTATATGCGATTGAACGAAGATGGAAAAACAGTTCGAGCAATGGATATTCTTTTTCCAGGAATTGGAGAAATCGTAGGCGGAAGTCAAAGAGAAGAACGTTACGATGTTTTACTTGAAAAAATGAAAGCTTTAGGCATTGACGAACAAGAACTTTGGTGGTATTTAGACACGCGACGATTTGGAAGCGCAGTTCATTCAGGTTTCGGATTAGGATTTGAAAGATTGGTACTTTTTGTAACAGGAATGACTAATATTCGTGATGTTATTCCTTATCCTAGAACGCCTTTAAACGCAGAGTTTTAAAAAAAAGTTATGAGTTGTGGGTTTTAAGTTGTCAGTTTAGAAACTCAAAACCCACAACTCAAAACTCACAACAATAAATAAATATGCTTAAGCAAAACTTACAATTCAAATTATCTCAAAAATTATCACCTCAACAAATTCAGTTGATGAAGTTGATTCAGTTGCCAACATTGGCATTTGAGCAACGTTTATTGGAAGAAATGAACGAAAATCCAGCATTAGAAACTGGAAAAGACGAAGAAGAAGTTTTTGAAAAAGACGAATTTGACAACAACGACGAATATGACGATTATGAAGGAAGCGATAATATTGAAGCAGACGACATTAATGTTGACGAATATTTAAGCAACGACGAAATTCCAGATTACAAACTACAAGCAAATAATTTTAGCGATGACGATGACGATCGTGAAAATCCGTATGCATCGCCAGTAAGTTTTCATCAAGATTTAATCAATCAATTAAATACTTTTATATTGAATGATACCGACAGAGAAATTGCAGAATTTCTTGTTGGAAGCATTGACGATATGGGTTACATTCGTAGAACAATTCAAGATATTGTTGACGATATGGCGTTTACACAAGGAATTTATACTGACGAAAAATCGGTTGAAAAAGTCTTGCATATTATTCACGAACTTGAACCTTCTGGAGTTGGAGCACGCGATTTACAAGAATGTTTATTGTTGCAATTAAAGCACAAAACACCAACAGAATATGTTGAGCTAGCAACAGATATTATAGAAAATCAATTTGAAGCATTTACCAAAAAACACTACGATAAGTTACTTCAAAAACATAATATTTCTAATGAGCAATTAAAAAAAGCCATACACGAAATAGAAAAATTAAATCCAAAACCTGGTGGATCTTTTACAGGAAACAATAAAGTTACAGAGAATATAGTTCCAGATTTTGCAATAAGAATCAACGATGGCGAACTAGAATTAACCTTAAATGGCAGAAATGCACCATCATTGCACGTTTCTAAAGATTACCAAGAAATGATGCAAACTTATAAAGATTCTCGCGACAAATCGAATTCTCAAAAAGATGCCGTTCAGTTCATTAAGCAAAAATTAGACTCGGCTAAATGGTTTATTGATGCCATAAAACAACGTCAAGAAACGTTATTTGTAACTATGAACGCAATCATGCATTTTCAGGAAGAATTTTTTCTAGATGGCGAAGAAACCTCAATGAAACCAATGATTCTTAAAGACATTGCTGATATGGTTGGTCTAGATATTTCAACCGTTTCTCGTGTTGCCAATAGTAAATATGTCGATACGCCATACGGAACAAAACTGATAAAAGAATTCTTTTCAGAAGCCATGAAAAACGATCAAGGTGAAGATGTTTCTACCTTAGAAATCAAGAAAATTTTACAAAACACTATTGAAGACGAAGACAAACAAAAGCCACTTCCAGACGATCAATTGGCCGAAATTTTAAAAGAAAAAGGATATCCAATTGCAAGAAGAACTATAGCAAAATACCGTGAACAGCTAGATATTCCTGTGGCTCGAATGAGAAAGAAAATTTAATCTGAACTTGTTTAATCTGAACTTGTTTAATCTGAACTTGTTTTAGATTCTCTTGTTTAATCTGAACTTGTTTCAGATTCTCTTGTTTAATCTGAACTTGTTTCAGATTCTCTTGTTTCAGATTCTCTTGTTTAATCTGAACTTGTTTCAGATTCTCTTGTTTCAGATTCTCTTGTTTCAGATTCTCTTGTTTCAGATTCTCTTGTTTAATCTGAACTTGTTTCAGATTCTCTTGAATTTATTTTGAAGTTTTTTATCTGAAGCGAATGGCTTGCAAATTTCTATAATCCATTTTCCTGCTGTACATTACAATCTTTTCATTTTAAAAAAAATGAAAAGGATTTTCATTGCCATCAGGGCTAAAAAGCTATTGTCTTTTATGAAATTTTCATTTCAAAATACTACTTTTGTATCAAATAATTCTAACCTTGAAAAAAATCCTTCCTTTTTTTTCCTATCTCTTCCATCCTATTTTTATTCCAATTTTAGGAACGCTTTTTTATATCTTTTTTAATCAAAATTATTATTCAAGAGAACAGTATTTTTTATTATTATTTCAAGTAATAATTATAACTTTTTTATTACCATTAACTTTTTTTTATTTATTAAGAACCTTTGGGAAAGTTGATACAATAATGCTTACTGAAACTTCTCAAAGAAAAATTCCGCTTATAGTTCAAATTTGTTTAACCGCAGTTTTAATTCAAAAAAGTGTTACGATAGATAGGTTTCCAGAGTTATTTTTTTTCTTCCTTGGCGGAATCATCAGTACATTTATAGCTTTGATATTTGTATTTGCCAACATCAAAGCAAGTATTCATATGATTGCATTAAGTGCGCTTACCTTTTTTGTAATTGCTCTTAGCATTCATCATCAAGAAAATTGTATTGCAATTATCGCTATTCTGTTTTTAATTTCTGGTTTAGTTGCAACTTCAAGATTGTATATGAAAGCTCATACATTAATCGAATTGATGTTAGGTTACATTTTCGGAATGCTTCCACAACTAGTTTTATGGTGGTTTTGGTTATAAAATATAAAATTGTAATCCAATGTTTAAAGTATTCATTTTAATGTCTTGACCTTCTATTTTTGCCGATTTAAATATTGGATTTAATCCATAATAAACATAAGCATTCCAAGTAGTCCATCCAGCAGTTATGTAACAACCGTATTGTAATTTATTAAAATCTGTATTGTTTTTTATAACAATAGTTTGAATATCATTTACAAACTTATACTTGTCAGAAAATAAATAACTTACTTTAAAACCTGTATAAATTCGCCAAAATTTATGACTCGCAAATGTAGAATTTCGCCATCTAATTTCAAATGGAATTTCTAAATAATGAAGCGATTGTTTGTTTTTTTGATAAAAAATATCATCCGAAAGAATTTCATATTCTCTTGTTTCATTTCCATTTACATCAACCAATTTATATTGATATAAATTATGATTGTAAGTAGTTGCTGCATATCCTAAACCAATTGCTAAGGCAAAAGTTCTATTTTTATTTAAAGGAAAGTCTCTTAAAAACCCAACCGAAACTGCAGGAGAAAATTTATTTTGATTCAATCTTAAAGGAATTTTTTGAAGATTACCATAAGAAAAATTAAAATAAAACTGATCTTCTCTATACAAAGAATCAACTTTTATAACTACAGAATCTTTTTTAATGTCTTGCGCAAAAACACTAAAAAATGAAAAAAGAATAAAAATTTTTATTAAAAATTTCATAAAATAATTTATGGTATAAACTTACGAAAAAATAAAATTACAGATGTTAAAAAATATTTTGAAATAAAAAAAGCATCTTAAAATTAAAGATGCTTTTCTAATGCTTAAATTTAAATCATTTAAAATAATCCTTCAATAGATAAATATCTTTCGCCTGTATCATAATTAAAAGTAAGTACAATTGCATCATTAGAAATAGTTTGCAGTTTTTTAGAAACCGCAGCAAGTGATGCTCCAGAAGAAACGCCAACTAAAATTCCTTCTTTTTTGGCAATAGTTCTAGTAAAATCATAAGCATCGTCTTTACTAACTTGAATTACTTCATCTATAACATTGGCGTGATAATTTTCTGGAATAAAACCAGCACCAATTCCTTGTAACGGATGTGGCGCAGGATTTCCACCACTCAAAACTGGTGACAATTCTGGTTCAACAGCAATAACTTTTAAATTTGGAAATTTTTCTTTTAAAACTTCTGCAACTCCAGTTATGTGTCCGCCAGTTCCAACACCAGTTATAATATAATCTAATCCATCAGGAAAATCGGCTAGAATTTCTAACGCAGTTGTAGTTTTATGAATTTCTATATTTGCAGGATTATTAAATTGCTGTGGCGACCATGCGTTTGGAGTTTCCAATACTAATTCTGCAGCACGTTCAATTGCACCTTTCATTCCTTTTTCTCTAGGTGTTAATTCAAATTGTGCTCCATAAATTTCCATTAATTTTCTTCTTTCAATACTCATAGATTCTGGCATGACCAAAATTACTTTGTAACCTTTAACGGCTGCAACTAATGCTAAACCTATTCCTGTATTTCCAGATGTTGGTTCAATAATTACACTATTTGAGTTTAAAAGTCCTTTCTTTTCTGCATCTTCAATCATTGCTAATGCAATTCTGTCCTTTATACTGTTTCCTGGATTGTTGCGTTCTAGTTTAATAAAAACGTTTCTGTTTGGGAACAATCTACTTAGTTTTACAACTGGTGTATTTCCAATGGTTTCTAAAATGTTATTTGCTTTCATACTTCTTTTTTATAATTAATTTTTCACTTTTTTAAATACTAAAATTCAATGCTTCTGGAAAAGTTTGTTTGTTTTTTATCACGATTTCGCTTTTATGAAAAACCAAAGATTGAGCAGGAATTGAATTGGTAATCCAAACATTTCCTCCAATAATGGCATCTTTTCCAATTGTAGTTTTTCCTCCAAGAATAGTTGCATTGGCATAAATTACCACATTATCATCTATGGTTGGATGACGTTTTTCATTACTTTTATCCTTACTTACAGTCAATGCGCCAAGCGTTACACCTTGATATATTTTTACATTTTTTCCTATAATTGAGGTTTCTCCAATTACAATTCCTGTTCCGTGATCTATAAAAAAACGTTCACCAATAGTTGCTGCAGGATGAATATCAATTCCTGTTTTGCTATGTGCATATTCTGCAAAAGCTCTAGATAAAACGGTGCTTTTATAATTCCATAATTCAAATGCAATTCTGTGAACTGTAATTGCATAAAATCCTGGATAAGAAATTAAAACTTCGTTTCTTGATTTCGCAGCAGGATCAAATTCTAAAATTGCGGCTAAATCTTGCAGTAACAACTTATGAACTTTACTTATTTCATTATAAAAATTTGTACTTATTGAATCTGCTTCTTCATTAGAAAATTCTTCTTCCAATAATAATTCTGATAGGATTTGTTTTAATTCAATTTCTTTATTTTCAAAAAATGTAAAATCTAAATAATCAACGCTAGAACAAAATAGCCAAATAGACATTTCGTTTATCCAATATTTGGCTTTCTTTTTATTTAGTAAAATTCTTTTCTCAAGAAAATTAGATTGATAAATTGTTTTATTTACAGACATTTCTTTAGGTTACATAAAAACAAAAACTCTCCAACGAGTTGAAGAGTTTTGCAAGTTAGAATTATATATTTTATAATTATATCACAACAAATTGCTCCTCAATTTTAGAGGAAAAACAGCAATAAAAAGTAATGTAAATTGAGTTCATTTATAAATTTGTATATACAAATATCATTAGTTTTAAAATACAAACCAAATAATTTTATTAAATTTAACGTATAATTATAGAATGTATAAAAAAGATGTATTGAAATTATTTTATTACTAAAAATAATGTTTTTAATTTAATATTAAAATATTTTAAGACTTGTAATTATTACTAACTTTGTAAAAATCTCAATTAATTTCTTTTCAGATGAACTACTTTAAAACAATTTTTGCCTTTTTATTTTTAATACTACTTCCATTAAAATCTTACTCTTGGAGTGAAAAAGGACATTCATTAGTTGCAGAAATTGCTTTTAAATATTTAGATAAAAATACTAAAAAAATGGTGCGCGAATATCTTGACGGAATGAGTATTAAAGAAGCTGCCAATTGGATGGATGATATTAAAAAAGATAAATCTTATGATAATTTAAAACCATTGCATTATGTAAATTTTGAAAAAGATGAAATTGTAAAAGACATTTGTTGCAACAATATTATTTCAGCATTAAATACTTGTATTGCCAATTTAAAAAACTACAAAACGCTTTCTAAGCAAGAAGTTAAAACCAATTTATGTTACTTGTTTCACTTAATTGGCGATTTACATCAACCGCTTCATATTGGTTATGGAAGTGATAAAGGCGGAAATACTTTTCAGGTAAATTTTAACGGAAAAGGAACTAATTTACATTCTTTATACGATTCTGGAATTATAGAATTTAAAAAAGTAAAACTTAGACAATGTTTAAAAGAAAGAAACTATTCTAACATTGAAATTGACGAAATTCAAAAAATTGATGTTGTAAATTGGTCCATAAATTCTAGAAAATATTTGGAAACAATTTATAAAGTAGAAAACAACAAAATTTCTGATGATTATGTAAATGAAAATTTACCAATTATAAAAAGTCAATTGCATCTTGCAGGAATTCGTTTGGCTGGAGTTTTAGAAGAAGTTTTTTCTGGAAAATGAATTTAGTATTTGAAACGGTTTAAAGTTTTTGCCACAGATTTTCACGGATTAAACGGATTTAAAACGTGTTTAACTTTGAAATCTTAAGTGATTTATAATTAACTTTACAGATAATACTGGATTCGAACACCAACTTTAATTAATTTTTTATAAAAATTAAAAAAATAATTTAGCAGAAAGGATGGGATTCGAACCCACGATATGTTGCCATATACACGCTTTCCAAGCGTGCGCCTTCAGCCACTCGGCCACCTTTCTTTTTTAGGAAATACAAAGAACACTAAAAATAAGTAATAATCAAAGTATTATTGCATTTCTCCACGAAGTGAAGTTTCGAAAATAGTTTTAAAAACTGAACTTGAAACATTTTGACCAAGCAAATACATTAATTTGGTAATTGCAGCTTCGGTAGTAATGTCTTTTCCAGATATTACTCCAATTTTTTTAAGTTGTGTACTAGTTTCATATTGTCCCATAGTTACACTTCCGCCAGAACATTGGGTTACATTTATTATATGTAAGCCGTTTTTAATAGCTTTTTTCAAAATTTGAATTAGCCAATCTTCTGTTGGAGCATTTCCAGAACCGTAGGTTTCAAGTACAACTCCTTTTAAATTTGGAATTGCAATTATAGCTGATAAAACAGTATTATTTATTCCTGGAAACATTTTTACAATAACAACATTGTCTTCTAAATTCTTATGAACTTTAAGCTTTTTTAAATTATTTTTAGAAAATAAAATATCTGAATTTACTTTTAAATGTACTCCAGATTCTACTAATTCAGGAAAATTTGGAGAGGAAAATGCTTTAAAATGTTCAGCATTTATTTTTGTAGTTCTATTTCCTCTATATAATTTATATTCAAAATACAGACAAACTTCTGTAATAACAGGTTTGTTTTTAATTTTTAAAGAAGCAATTTGAATAGCAGTAATTAAATTTTCTTTGGCGTCTGTTCTTAAATCACCAATAGGCAATTGCGATCCTGTAAAGATTACTGGTTTGTTTAAGTTTTCTAACATAAAACTCAATGCTGATGCAGAATAAGACATTGTATCTGAACCGTGAAGCACTACAAATCCATCAAAAAGAGAATAATTTTCTTCTATAATTGTGGCAATTTGAACCCATTTTTCAGGATTCATATTCGATGAATCTATAGGTTTTTCAAACGAAATGGTTTCTATTGTACAATCTAGTTGTTTTAATTCGGGTATTTTATTAAGTAATTTACTAAAATTAAATGCCTTTAACGCACCAGTTTCAAAGTCTTTCATCATACCAATTGTTCCACCAGTATAAATTAAAAGTATGTTGGGTTTAACTTGCATTTTTATTTTTTTACAAATGTATTTTATATTCTAATGCTATCAAAAAGTATTTTTATAACTTTGTTTAAATTTATTAAGTTAAAAATGAGTACAGTTATAACAAATATTAAACAACTTGACTTAAAAGGCAGTTACACTTATGCCGATTATTTATTGTGGAGATTTAAAGAAAGAGTAGAATTAATAAAAGGTAAGATTTTTAAAATGAGTCCTGCTCCTAATTCTTTTCATCAAGATATTTCTATGAACTTAACCAGAAGTTTGGATAGATTTTTTTATAAAACTAATTGTAAAATGTACAGCGCGCCATTTGATGTTCGTTTAATAAATTTTAAAGAGAGCAGTGATAACAATAAAATTATTACAGTTATTCAACCAGATTTATGTGTTATTTGTGATCGTTCTAAAATTGATGAAAAAGGATGTTTGGGTGCGCCAGATTTAATTATCGAAATTCTATCTCCTGGAAATTCTAAAAAAGAAATGGATATAAAATTTGATTTATATCAAGAAAATAAAGTTTTAGAATATTGGATTGTAAATCCGTCTGATAAAACAATTTTGATTTATGTTTTAAAAGATGACATTTATATTGGATTAAAACCTTTTATAGAAGATAGTAAATTGCAAAGTCCAACGTTTCCTAAATTAAAATTTGCTGTAAAAAAAGCATTTGAAGTATAACAATTAATCGTATTTAGATTTATTTACAACAGGATTGGCGTACATAGACAAGAAACTTTCTACCATCATTTCATTAGTAGCATCAATTTTTAATTCTAACCTTCTTTCAAATAATGATTTTTCATCTTCGGTATAAAGATGAGAATATTTATCAGTTTTATATAAAATGTCGTAGGCAATAAAATTGGTTGGCCACAATTTATACGATTTTAAAATGGAATCGTCAATAACTTGCGCCAATGCTTGAATTTGCTTGTTAGAATTATCATATTCAGCAGCAATTTCATCCAATTCTGAGTTTAAAACTTCGCCTACGTGAATATGAATGTGTTTTTTCTGACCAATAATTCCACTTAACAACGTCAGAAAATCTTCATTTTTTTCTTTAATGTAAATTTCATCATTGGCTTCTGCCATAAGTTGTGGCATTTTTAAAGCATCTGTTGGATCATATTCGTAAGAAATTGAAACTGGAACTATTTTAACTTTCTTAAAATAATTCGTTAAATTCTTGTCTTCGCAACCCATTGCAAGCATTTTTAATACTCCAGGATTTGTTGCGTCGTTGCCATCTTTTGTTCTTCCTTCACGTTGAGCTATCCAAACTGAACGATTTTCTCTCAATAATAATTGCGCAATATATTCTGCCATAAGTTTAGAACTCATTAGCATTTCTCTTGGCGATAAACCACGTTGTACGAGAAAATTTCTATTTAATTTAGACAATGATAGTAGGAATGATTTCTTAACTAAATTGTCTCCAATTGCTGATGCAGTCATTACTAATCCATTGTCAAACAAGCAAGCATTTAATAACGATGTGTCTAAAATTATGTCTCTATGATTGGAAATAAAAAGATAGGATGTATTTTTATCTAATTTTTCAAAACCTGAAGTTGTTAATCCTTCTGAACTTTTTTCTAAAACTTTTTGAACCGATTGATAAATAAAGTTACATTGAAAATCGCGAATAGAATGGGTTTTTTTTAATTGTTCTTTCCAAATGGCATCATCAACTTCTGGAAAAGTAAAGTTCATCAATGCCTTCATCATTGGATGTTGAACCACATTATGAATTGCTTCATTTATTTCGGCATCATAATAAGGACGAATGGCATCAAATTTTTGCATTTAAAAAAAAGTAATTTTTGTTACAACAAATAAACAAAAAATTTAGCATTTTAATCAATATTGAATTGTTAAATACCAAAAATAGCTTTAGAATTTTCAGTTGTAATTTTAGCAATTTCTTGAATTGGAAGATTATAAATCTCAGATAATTTTTGAGCTACTAAAAGTGTGTAACTACTTTCGTTTCTTTTTCCTCTATACGGAACTGGAGCTAAGTATGGCGAATCTGTTTCAAGAACAATATTTTTAATATCTATTTGATTTAAAAATTGATCAATTTTTCCGTGTTTAAAAGTTGCAACGCCACCAATACCCAATTTCATATTTAACGAAATGGATTGTTGTGCTTGCTCTAAATTTCCAGAAAAACAATGAAATATTCCAAATAATTCGTCGCTTCTTTCTGATTCTAAAACTTCAAAAACTTCATCAAAAGCATCACGACAATGAATATTTATTGCTAATTTATGTTTTTTTGCTAATTGAATTTGACGTTTAAAAGCTATTTTTTGAATGTCTAATGTGGTTTTATCCCAATATAAATCAATTCCTATCTCGCCAATAGCATAAAATTTATTTTTAGATAATTCTATTTCAACGTGCAATAATTCATAAAGATAATTTTCTTTTACATAACATGGATGCAAACCTATCATTAAGAAAATATTTTGAGGAAATTGCTTTTCTAATTCATACATTTTTTGAGTGTAAGATGAATCTATTGAAGGAATAAAAAAACGTGAAACTCCAGTATTTATTGCACGCTCGATCATTTCTGTTCTATCGTTTTCAAATTCTGATGCATATAAATGAGTGTGTGTGTCTGTGAGAATCATTTTTTTATTTTGAGTTGTGGGTTTTGGGTTGTGAGTTTTGAGTTTTGAGTTCTGAGTTTTGAGTTTTGATTGCGGCACTTCGACTGCGCTCAGTGTGACAATGTGAATAGGTAATAAAAGTCGTTGTTTTATATTAAATTGAAAGTTGTTTTGAAATTGATTTTTGATTGTGGCACTTCGACTGCGCTCAGTGTGACAATGTGAATAGGTAATAAAAGTCGTTTTTTTGAAATTGATTTCTGAAATTGATTTTTGAATTTGATTTTTGAATTTGATTTTTGAATTTGATTTTTAATTGTGGCACTTCGACTGCGCTCAGTGTGACAGTGTGAATAGATATTAAAAGTCGTTGTTTTTGATGTTGATTTTTGATGTTGATTTTTGATGTTGATTTTTGAAATTGATTTTTGAAATTGATTTTTGAAATTGATTTTGAATTTGATTTTTGAAATTGAAATTGTAAATTATTTTTTAAAAACCGTTAAAACTACATAAATAGAAATCCAAACAGCACCATGAATTATTAAACATGTAAAGTGATTAATGTTTAAAAATAAATGACGTATTAAATGATACGTAAAATATACTATACTTATTGGAATGAAAAGCCAAAGTAATAAAACTCCAACATTAGGAGTTTTAGCATCGCCAGGTAAAAGTTCGTAACATATTCCTGCAATAAAAATATAAATTACATAAAAACCTAATGTTACATTTTCTTTGGAAAATTTTTTAAGCATGACTTTTTATTTTAAAACGTAAAAGTATAAGTTATAATTGTATTTGTCGTTCTATTTGTTGTTCTAAAGATATGAATGTTTCTGTTCTTGAAACGCCATTTATGGGTTGAATTTTTTTATTTAACAACTGCATTAAATGTTCGTTGTCTTTACAAATTATCTTGATAAGAATACTCCAATTTCCTGTTGTATAGTGACATTCTAGTACTTCTGGAATTTTTTTTAATTCTTTTACTGCTTCAGAATTGCTTGACGCTTTGTCTAGATAAACGCCAACAAATGCCATAGTTTTATAACCCAGAACTTTGTTGTTTACAATAAATTTTGATCCCGAAATTACGCCTGCATCTTCTAGTTTTTTTAATCTTTGATGAATTGCTGCTCCAGAAATTCCTATTTTGTTGGCTATTTGAAGTATTGGTTTTCTTGCGTCTAACATTAAATCGCGCAAGATTTCTTTGTCTATTCCGTCAATTTCTACTTGTAACGAGTTTAGCTTCATTGGTTGTAATTTTAAAGCAAAAATAAGGTTTTTGTTTTAAATTGGAATATTTTTTAGGTTATTAGTCTGTTTTTTTATTGGAATTTTAATGGAAATGAAAAGTCTTTTAGCCCAGATTAGAGTGAAAATCCTTTGGTTGGGGTTTTTTGTG
>NZ_JAYUPK010000067.1:0-7622 GCF_043760115.1 Flavobacterium sp. | reverse complement strand
GAAAACTAGTGTTATAATCCTTCGACTGCGCTCAGGAAGACAAAGCAACTTAAATTTTAAATTATTTTTACAATTGCTATTATTTTAAATTGACTTTTTAAGTTGAAATTGATTTTTGAAATTGAAAACTTGTGTTATAATCCTTTGACTGCGTTCAGTAAGACAAAGCAACTTAAATTTTAAATTATTTTTACAACTGCTATTATTTAAAATTGACTTTTGAAGTTGAGATTGATTTTTGAAATTGATCTGAACTAACATTTTTCAATCCCATTTTAGCAATAACCGAAGTTAATCCTGCAATAAACATTGATATTAACGAATATAAAACCCAGTTTTTCATAGTTTATAGTATCAAATGATATTATCAAAGATAATTAATTATCTAATATCTACTCAAAACAATCATCCTTAAAACCAATTAAATACAATTTATCTTTAGCTCTTGTAATTGCAGTATATAACCATCTAATGTAATCTCTATCAATGCCTTCTGGTAAATAAGGTTGTTCTACAAAAACAGTATTCCATTGTCCACCTTGACTTTTATGACACGTTATGGCATAAGAAAACTTGACTTGCAAGGCATTGAAAAATTCGTTTTCTTTAACTTTTTGAAATTGTTTAAACTTGGTTTCGCCTTCATAATCTTTTAATACTTCTTGGTACAATAAATTAGATTCTTCATAGGTTAACGATGGCGATTCGCTAGTAATTGTATTTAAAATTACTATAGTTTCAAATGGTTTTTGATTGGGATAATCAATCATTCTTACTTTGACTTTGGCAAAATTAAATTCGTACAATTCATTAAAACCATAAATTTCCAATACTTCAACTATATCACCATTGGCAATAAAACCTGCATCTTCTGAATCTTTTAGCCAGAAATAATTATTTTTTACAACCATTAAAAAATCGCCTACAGATAAATCATTTTCTTTGTCTAAAATCTTAGTTCTAATTTGTTGATTGTACTGATTAGCACGTTTATTAGAACGAACAATAAAAGCTGTATCTTCAATGGAATAATTGCTATATGCTTGATTTATTGCGTCTTGAATGTCATAACCATCAGTTAATCGAACAATATCTTTAAAACCTTTTAACTTAAATTCGAAATTGGTAATGAAACTTTCTTTAAGAATTTCTCGAAGTTGCGTTGCATTATAAAGTATGCCCGAATTTTCTTCTTGACGCATCACTTCGTCCAACTCTATAGTTTTTACTTCTTTATTATAATTAAGTTCTAACGTATCGCAATTTAATGCTGGCGAAATATCTAAATGTACTGGCGGTAATTGTGCTGTATCGCCAATTAGAATCATTTTGCAACTTTCACCAGAATAAACATAAGATATTAAATCGTCTAAAAGTGAACCGTTTTCATACATTTTAGACTCTGAATTTACATCAGAAATCATAGACGATTCATCAATAATAAATATAGTATTTTTGTGTTTGTTTTGTTGCATTGTAAAATTCACGCCACCACTTTTTCCTTTTTTGGGGAAATATATTTTTTTATGAATTGTAAATGCAGGTTTGTTAGAATAATTAGAAATTACTTTGGCAGCACGACCAGTTGGCGCAAGCAAAACATACTTTTTATTGATGTCAATTAAATGATTTACTATGGTAGAAACTACAGTTGTTTTACCTGTTCCTGCATATCCTTTTAATACAAATAATTCGTTGTTGTTGTAATTAGTAATGAATTCGGCAATTTTTTGAAAGAAAATATCTTGTTTAACTGTTGGATTAAATGGAAAATTTTTAGTCAATATGGAATAGAAGTTTGTCAATGTCAATTGCAATTGCAAAAATCAATTTCAGTATTAAAAATAAAAAATTGATTTTAGTTTATTTGCGTAAAAGTACTATTTAAAATTTCAAAATCGACTTATAAATGTTCTAGAAAGTGATTTTTATTTTAACTAAAATATGCTATTGATTTTTATTGATTAAAGTGACTTCTGTTTTGAGATTCTTCCTTCGTCAGAATGACAAAGTTGTCTTTAAATTAATTTCGCAATTGATATTGAAATTGATTTCGTAAGTTTGCGATGTTGAAAATAATTTATGAATTCTAATATTACCGACAAAACCTATAAAAAATTAACTGTTCAAGTTTCATTGAATGGTTTGTCTTTTTGTGTTATTGATTCACTTTTAAACCAAGCAATTTCATTAAAAAATATTCCGTTTACTAGTTTTCAAAAAAGCGCCAAAATTGAAGATTTATTTGAAGAAGTTTTTAGAGAAAATCTAGAATTAACCTCTCAATATGATGAAATTACAATCGTTCATAGTAATAATTTATCAACTTTTGTACCTTTAGCATTATTTGACGAAGAATTTATTGGAAGTTATTTACAATACAATACTAAGGTTTTTGAAACCGATTTTTTTACATTTGATGATTTACCCAATTATGAAATGAACAACGTTTACATTCCGTATGTAAATATGAATAACTATTTTATTGATCGATTTGGTTCATTTACTTACAAACATTCTAGTACTGTTTTGGTTTCTAAATTGCTTGCTGTTTCTAAAAATAATGAAGAAAGAAAAATGTTTGTTCACTTATCTGACAGTAATTTTGAGATTATTGTGGTTCAAAATCAGAAATTGCTTTTATACAATTCTTTCGATTATAAAACGCCAGAAGATTTTATTTACTACATTCTTTTTACTGCAGAACAATTGCAATTGAATCCAGAAAATTTTAAATTAGAATTACTTGGTTCGTTAAAAGAAGAGGATGAATTTTATAAAATTGCTTACAAATACGTAAGAAATGTTTCTTTAATGGAACAAGAAAATGCTTCAACTAACTTTAGTGTTTCACAAAACCGTGAACATTTTATACTCTTAAACTCGTGAGAATAATTTCTGGTAAATTTAAAGGTCGACGTATTTCTCCGCCAAGAAATCTTCCTGTTCGTCCTACGACTGACATGAGTAAAGAAGCATTGTTTAACGTGTTGAACAATCATTTTAACTTTGACGAATTACGAATTCTTGACCTTTTTACAGGAACAGGAAACATTAGTTTTGAATTTGGTTCTCGTGGTTCAAAACCCATTACAAGTGTTGATGCCGATTTTGGTTGCATAAAATTTATAAAACAAACTGCAGACGAATTTGAATTTGATATTACGGCAATAAAAAGTGATGTTTTTAAATTTTTAGAAAAACATAAAGCAAGTTATGACATTATTTTTGCCGATCCACCATATAATATTGACCAAAAAGAATTTGAAAAAATTGTAGGTCTAGTATTTGAAAATGAGTTGCTAGACGAAGGTGGAATGATGGTTATAGAACATTCTAAACATACTAAATTAAATCATTTAACTAATTATTCTTTTCAAAAGAATTATGGTGGTTCTGTTTTTTCTTTTTTTGAATTTGAATCAAACGAAGAAGATAGTGATTTGAGTGATGAAGATGAAGGATAAATAACAAAAGATAAATTATATGAAACCAAACGAACAAAGTGCAAAAACTGCAATTATATTGATAATCATTGTTATGATATTTGATGTTATATCATTATTTTCTGATAGTTTAGAATATGGATTATTAACTTCTTTAGAAATTACAACTGAGGCAGCAGAATCTAATGATACTAGACAACAAATAATTGCAATTTTCTATTTAGTTGCTTATATAATTTCAGCAGTAACTTTTATCAGTTGGTTTAGACGAGCTTATTACAATTTACATTCAAAAGTAGATAATTTAGATAATTCTGAAGCAGCAGCAGCATATTCTTGGTTTATTCCATTTGTAAATTTGTATAAACCACAAAATATAATGAAAGAAATTTTTGAAGAAACAGAGCTTTTTTTAGAACAAAATATTGAAAAATATAATTCACCAATCAATATTAGTAAAGTACAATTATGGTGGACATTTTGGATTGTTGTAAACATTTTGTCAAATATTCAATTTAGAATGTCATTAAATGCCGATACAATAGATGAATTGATAAACTCAAATATTTTTAGTATGGTTGTAACGATACTAAGTATTCCACTTGCAATTGTTACGATAAATGTTATAAAAGAGTATTCAAAAATTGAAACTTTATTTTTCAATACAAAACTAAGAGAAATTACTCCTGTTTTGGAAAGTGATTTGAGTAATCAAGTTGAAGGATAATTAAAAATAACAGTTTCTATTAATGACATTATCTTTAGACACAAAGAAAGAAATATTTAATTTGCTTATCAAAAGTGATACCGATTTTCTTGGAGAATATCAAAATAACTATTCTTCTGTTAATTTTGAATTTATAAAAGGGATTTGGGATATTGAAAATATGCCTTCTGACGATAACAGATTTCCAAATGCCGAAAGAGATATTTGGCAACATATAATCAATAATTCTGATTGGGATTTAAATTACTTATTTGTTGATAGATTAAAACTTTATGAGAATGATGAAATTTTTATAAAATTTTTAGAATCTGTTATTTCTCCTGTATACAGAAAAAGTGAAGATGATATTATTGTTTATGTTTTGCAAATTAATGATGTTCTTGCAATTGATAATTTGCAACTATCTATTTCGGACTATAATAAAATAGGAATTCCTATTTACAAAGTATTTAATAAAGAAGAAGTAGAAAACATTCCGATTGATATTAAAAAAAATACAATTATCTTTTTTGTAAATAAGTACGGTGAGGATATTAAAAATTTAACTAGTCAATATAACGAATATTTTGTGTTCAGAGAATATAGATGGGATGACTTTGACAGTAAAACCTCTTTTTATTTATATTATATAAATAACGGTATTACATCAATAATTGGTGAGATAAAAATTATGACTAAAGAATTTCAAAAAACTTTAGATGTTATTCCGCAAAGTTTTTATTCATTAAAATCTGAATTTTGTTCTTTAGGACAAAGAGAAGTATTTTATAGAAATCTAAATGAAATCTTCCCAGAAAATTTTGAAGATATACTTTTTGCAATTGGGGATTGTGCCTTTTTCACAGATAAACTTGAAGATTTTGACCAACATCATAGATTCAATAATTCATTAATTAGGTTTGATTATGCTGAACGAACATTAAGAATAATAAAGTACGAATTAAATAATTATGATTTAAAAAATCTATTTGCTTTTGACTATAAATTTACTCCAAAATATTCTAAAGAATATGTAAATATAAATTTTAATTTTAGCAATAAAAGTTTGTTGTCTGACAGAATTTATGCAGTCATAGGAAAAAATGGAACAGGGAAAACTCAACTTTTGACATCGTTGCCTATAAATATTACAGAGAATAAAAGAGAGTTTTTTAGTCCAAGAGTTCCAATGTTTAGTAAAATGATAACGGTTTCATATAGTATTTTTGATAGATTTGAAATTCCAAAAAAGACAACAAAATTTAATTATTTATATTGTGGTTTAAAAAACACAAAAGGCGAGTTTATTAAGGAAAGAGGATTAGTATTAAGATTTCATAAAACCTGGAAAAAAATAGAAGCAAACCATAGAATTAATAAATGGAGGACGATACTTTCTAATTTTATTGAACCTGAAATTTTAGATGAATTTTTAATAAAACGCGAAACAATTACATCATACAATAATTTATATAGAGTAGATATTGAAGGATTTAATAGAGTGAAAGACAGATTTAGTTCAGGTCAAAATATATTGTTATACATTATAACTGAAATAACAGCAAATATCAGATTAGATTCTTTGATTCTATATGATGAACCAGAAACGCATTTACATCCAAATGCAATATCTCAATTAATTAATACAATCTATGAGTTGGTAGATGAATTTAAGTCATATTGTATTATTGGAACACATTCTCCTTTAATCATTCAGGAGTTACTGTCAAAAAATGTTTATGTTATTGAACGAAATGAAAATGTACCTAGTGTGAGAAGAATTGCTATTGAATCTTTTGGAGAAAATTTGACAACTTTAACAGAAGATGTATTTGGTAATAGAGAAATCCAAAAACAGTATAAAAAAATTATAGAAGAACAAGCGAATTTAGGCAAAACTTTTAATGAAATAGTAAGTTTATTGCAATTTGATGATTTACCATTAAGTTTGAATACAAGATTATATATTAAAAGTAAAACACAGAATAATAATTGAGAAATATAGAAAATTCAGAAAGAGATTCTCTAGCTTTTCATAAGGATGTTGTGAAAAGTAAGAATGTAACTAAATTAGATCCAGATTTAAAAACTCGTTTAATAGCTTTGGATGATGATATTAAATTGTTATACAATAACTATAGAAAAAACTTTGACGATAATTGTTTAGAAAAAACTGTTTCTAAATCATTTGCTGATAATAATAAAAATGATTTATTAAGTTTATATAGTTATAAAAGTAAATTAATTCAGAATTTAAAAACAGAAATAACAACTACTGATACAAATAGAATAATTAATACTTGCCAAAATTGTACTTTAAGTGAAATTAATTCATTTGATCATATTTTGCCTAAAGAAGAGTTTAGTGAATTTGTTGTTAATCCATTAAATTTATTTCCAAGTTGCTCAATATGTAACAGTTATAAAGGAAAATTTTGGAATGATAAAGGCAGAAAAATTTATCTAAACCTTTACCTTGACAGATTACCTGAATTGCAATATTTATTTGTAGACATTGAATTTGAAAAAAGTACTTTTGGTTTAAAATTCTATTTAGATAATAGATTTGGTATAAATCCAGAACTTTTCTCTCTAATTGAAAGCCATTACAAAAAACTTCATTTATTAGAACGTTTTTCTGACAATGGAGATAAAGTTATTTCACCATTAATAAATCAAATTATACCACATTTGAAACAATTAGATTTGAATACAATAAAAGAAAATACAATTGAAACTTCTAACTTGAATAGAAAGGTTTTTGGATTTAATTATTGGGAATCTATTTTGCAATTAAATTTAATTGAAAATGAAGATTTTATCAATTATTTATATAAATAGTTTTTAAAAATAAGCTCAAATTTATAAAAAAAATGCAGACCTATAAGCCGGATTCTGTAAATGCTGAATTTATGTCAGCATCTCCTTATCATTTATCTAGCTTCGCAATTACTCACGAAATCAATCTTTCTACCCTTTGGCAACGGACGAGTAATCCTTAAATGCCAATATACTTGAAATTTCACCGCATAGAGTTTACCTGGTTTCACTACAGCATTATCTGTACATACTTTCTGTTGCACTTGTCCTAGAAGACTCTGAAATAAATTCAGAGTGAACTGACGGATGTTATCCGCTATGCTACTCTTTGGTGTCCGGACTTTCCTCTTTATTCCGAACTTGATTCGGAATCTTTTAAAATTATAAATAAAATTAAAGGATGCTAAAACAAGTTCAGCATAAAACGATAAGGCGATCTGCGTGGCAAAGATAAGTTATAATAATTTTAGTTTTTATGATAAAATTGCAACATTATAGTTTAATTGTGTAAAAGATTATGGTTGAATGAAATGTAATTTTAAATCTAATTTAAATTATTGAGTTATTAATTTAAATTCCGTATATTAGTCCCATTAAATACTGATACATGGATAATTTTAAAGGTCAAAACATACTCAATCTAGTAAAAG
>NZ_JAYUPK010000066.1:0-22404 GCF_043760115.1 Flavobacterium sp. | reverse complement strand
CTCTATTTACTTTTTCTAGACGTTTTTCTACTGTTTCTAAGTCTTTTAGTTGCAACTCGATATCAATAGTTTCTTTGACACGAATTGGATTTACATTTCCGTCAACGTGAATAATATTATCGTTATCAAAACAACGCAAAACGTGAATAATTGCATTACATTCTCTAATATTTGCCAAGAATTGATTGCCTAAACCTTCTCCTTTACTTGCGCCTTTTACCAAACCTGCAATGTCAACAATATCAACTGTTGCCATTTGTACATTTTGTGGTTTTACCAATTCTTCTAAACGATTAATTCTTGGATCTGGTACGTTTACAACTCCAATATTAGGTTCTATGGTACAAAACGGAAAGTTAGCACTTTGCGCTTTTGCATTAGACAAACAATTAAATAAAGTCGATTTTCCTACGTTTGGTAATCCTACAATTCCTGCTTTCATATTATTCTGAATTTAGTTCAGTATCTTTCGATATTAATTTATTCTAAAAGTGTGCAAATATAATCTTAATTATTGTAAATTGTTTGGTTAAATTTTAAATGTATTTTAAATATTTAGTAGGTATGCATACAAAATAGAAAAACTTTACTATATATTTGTTCAACTAATCAAATCAATAACTATTTATGAAAAAAATTACATTTTTATTCTTTCTTTTTTCTTTTACAGCATTATTTTCTCAAAAAGAAATTTCTGGAAAAATTACAGACGCATCTGGCGTAGCACTTGTTGGCGTTAATGTTCTAGAAAAAGGAACGACCAACGGAACCATTACCGACTTTAATGGAAACTACAAAATTAAAGTATCTGAAACTGCTACATTAGTTTTTTCTTATGTTGGTTACAAAACCGTAGAAAAATCTGCTGATGGAAGTAGTACAATTAGTTTATCAATGTCAGATTCTGAAACACTTGAAGAAGTTCAAATTGTAGGTTCAAGAAATGCAAAAAGAACTGTAGTAAATTCGGCAGTACCAATTGATATAATTAGTGTTAAAGATGTTACAACACAAAGTGGAAAAGTTGAAATAAATGAACTTTTACAATATGTTGCGCCATCGTTTAATGCTACAAAACAATCTGGTTCTGATGGTTCAGATCACGTTGATCCTGCATCACTTAGAGGAATGGGTCCAGATCAAACTTTAGTTTTAATTAATGGAAAAAGACGTCATCAATCGTCTTTAGTAAATCTTTTTGGAACAAGAGGTAGAGGAAATACTGGAACCGATTTAAACGCAATTCCTGCAACATCAATTAAAAGAATTGAAATTTTAAGAGATGGCGCAGCAGCACAGTATGGTTCTGATGCAATTGCCGGAGTTATAAATATTGTTTTAAATGACAATGTAAACGAACTAACTGGAGCAGTAACTTATGGAATGTATGATACCAATGCCAAAGGTGATTATTTACTAGGAACACCAAATACTCCAGGTTATAGACTAGACGAAAACGGAAACGGAAATACTTATGGTAAAGACAAAAACTTTGATGGAAATACTACAAAAGTAGGAGTAAATTATGGTGCTAAAATTGGAAAAAATGGCGGATTTGTTAATCTTACATCTGAATATTTTACGAAAGAAAAAACACTTCGTCCTGGATTTGATTTTAGAAAAGGATTTGGCGAAGCCGAAATTAAAAGTTTAAATTTTATGGGAAATCTTTCAATTCCTGTAACTAAAACTATTGATTTTTATGCTTTTGGAGGAAGAAATACAAGAAATACTGATGCTTACGCTTTTACAAGAAATGATGGAGAACGTGTTGTAGAATCTATTTATGCTGGTGGATATACGCCAAGAATTACCTCAGAAATTATTGATAACTCTGTTGCTGCTGGTTTTAAAACTAAAACAAGTAGTGGATGGAATATAGATTTAAGTAACTCATTTGGAAAAAATAAATTTGATTATACAATTAAAGGTACACTTAACGCAAGTTTAGAAGGAAATTCTCCAAGAGAATTTAATGCTGGTGGATTTAGTTTAAGCCAAAATACAACTAACTTAGATTTTTCTAAAAACTTTAAAAGAAGAGAAGATTCTAGTATAAATTTAGCATTTGGTGCTGAATATAGAATAGAAAAATATGCCATTTTTGCAGGAGAAGTTGGTTCTTATGCAACTTATGATACTGCAGGAAATCCGATAACAAATCCTGCAACTCAAACTGCTCCTATTGATCCAATATCTGGAAATCCTAGACCTGGAGGTTCACAAGGTTTTCCTGGTTTTTCTCCAAAAAATGAATTAAATGAAGGAAGAACGAGTAAGTCTGCTTACGCTGATGTAGAATTTGATGTAAATAAAGATTTACTTTTAAGTTTTGCTCTTCGTTATGAAAACTATAGCGATTTTGGAAATACTTTAAATTGGAAATTTGCTTACAGAGTAAAATTAAGTGATAATTTTAATTTTAGAAGTTCTATGAGTACAGGTTTTAGAGCACCATCATTGGCTCAAATTTATTTTAATACTAACTTTACTAATTTTAATGCTGGTGGAGCAACTGAAGTTTTATTATCTGCTAATGAAAGTGCTGTTACTAAAGGTTTTGGAATTGAAAAATTAAAACAAGAAACTTCAATAAATGGTTCTGCTGGAATTACTTATAATGAAGGAAATTTTTCTGCAACTGTAGATGGATATTTATTAAATGTTAAAGATAGAATTGTACTAACAGGATATTTTGATGCAACTGCTTTAAACCTAAATGTTGATGCTGCACAATTTTTTGTAAATGGTGTAAGCACTAAAACTAAAGGTATTGATGTAGTTTTGGCTTGGAAAAAAACTGTTGGAAGTTCTAAATATGGGGTCACTTTTATTGGAAATACTAACAAACTAGAAGTAAGTAAAGTAAACAATAAAAACCTAGATGGAGAAACGTTTTTTGGAGAAAGAGAAATTGCATTTTTAAAAGCATCTGCTCCAAATAGTAAGTTTGGTTTAAATTTAAATTACAATTACAAAGGATTTGATTCTGGATTGGCATTTACAAGATTTAGCAAAGTTATTCTTGTAGATTATGCAGGAATGGATAATGTATATGGAGCAAAAATTGTAACCGATTTAACTCTTGGATACAAAATTATTAAGCAATTAAAACTAAGTGTTGGTGCTAATAATTTATTAAATATTTATCCAGACAAACAAGATGAATCAGGAAATACAGAAGCTGGTGGATATTATGATGCTGTTCAAATGGGATTAAGCGGTGCTTATTACTATGCAAGATTAGGATTTAGTTTCTAATAAAAACAACATTAAAACACAAAATCTCGAGAGTAGTTTCTCGAGATTTTTTTATGCTTTATTTTAAATTATTTGTGTAAATCTTTAATTGAATCTATAATTTCTACTTCCTCTTTAGTAGCAGTTATGCCAGAAACATTCCAATAATCAGTAAGAATTACATTTTTTTTATTAAATAATGTTTTGTCTTTAAAAACATCACTTTCTTTAAAACTATAATTCTGGTTACTAAAATTTGTGGTTACAAAGTAGTTTCTAACTTCAATGTTTTTCTTTCCTTTTTTTTCTATTAAATCAAATCCTATTTCTTCTTTAGAACTCACTAAATAGTAAGCCGAACCATCAAATTTATAAATATTTTTAAAATTAGATTTGTAAATATTTTTAGAGCCAACAGCTGTTTTTTCATCAGATTTAGAAACTGTACTAGGATTTAAAAAAGTTGTAGCTTCTATAATAATTTTTTTCTTATAATCATAAATCACATTCACATCGTCTAGCAAACCTTTGGCTTCATCTAAAGGAATTATTGTTATAATATAATAATCTTTATTAGGAGAATAACCTTTAATTAAAAAATCATAGTCTTTCTTGGCTTTAGGTTCTAAAACAGGATTTAAATATTTAAAATTATAATAATTCTCCATTATATCATTTAAATTGTAACCCAATAAATCATTAGTAACATTTGCATCAACCAATCCAAACGATCTGTTTTGTTCTACTAAAATATCTGTATTAAATTTTTTAGAATATTCAGATATTTGAAAATTCATTAAGCCATCATTATAATAGGAGTACTCGCCATTTATTTTAAAAAATTCTCTACTATAAATTTTTAATCGTGATGGTGTTGTAAGTTTCTTTTTAGAATTTTCAATTAATGACAATAATATTTTCTGAGGATGTTGTTTTGTGATAATAATTTCTTCCAAATCATTAACATTATTCTTTAAAAAAATTATAGTTTCTTTATCTTTTAAGTTGGATAATCTAACTGTAGTTGTAATGTAAGAAGTATGCGAAATTTGAATATTAGTATTTCCATTAAAATCAAAACTTACTTTACCTTCTACATTGCTTAAAAATAATTGTTTTGTTTTTAATAAAACAACCGTTACGTCTTCTATTGGTAGGTTTGTTTCGGCATCTTTTAAAATAATAACCTTATCAACTTTTTGAGCGTGAACAACACCAACTATGATAAGAAAAAATAATACAACAAACTTTTTCATTTACAATATGTTTGAACAAATTTAATAATTTTAACAATAAAACAATACTTTGTAGTTAAAATAAACAAATAATATAAATTTAAAAAATATTAATATGTGAATTTTATAAAATTTAGAAAATATTGTACAACATATACTTTATAGTGATAGTGTAGATTTGTATTGTAAAATAAAACAATTACTTATCATGAAAAATCTAACATTAACTTTGGCTTTAATTTTCGCAGCAAGTCTTTCTCAAGCGCAAAACAAGAATGTTTTAAAAACTACTGAAACTACAACAACAACTATAAAAGATTCTGATGGTGAAAAAAAATTAGTTAAAAAAGAAGAAACTCAAGAAGTTCAAAAAATTGAATTATTAGATGAAAAATCAAATACTTTAAACATTGATACAAAAGAAACTCCTGTTGAAGTTTTAAAAACTACTCAAATCACTAATGCCGATGGATCAACTAGAACTGTAGATGTTGACCGTTCTGGATATTATCAAGGTGATAATAATATGAAATATAAAATTGCTTTGGATTCTAGAGGTTACACAATTGTAACTGATGGAACTAAGAAACCAGATTTATTAAGAAAAACTTCTATAAATACATACATCTATAGAAACAAAAATTCAACTGCAATTAGTTATTTTGATACTGAAGGAAACTTGGTTATTGAAACATACAATGACAAAACTGATGATGTTACAACTAGAAAATATATGAAAGTTAAACAATAATAATTGTTTTAAAAAAGGGAAAAATTGCTATTGAAAAAAAATCCTAAGTGTAATGCTTAGGATTTTTTTGTGCTTAAAATTAATTTACTCATTATGTAAAAAAGCTTGTCTATTTAAAAGAGTTTCTTCACTTTCAACATGATTATCATCTGGAATACAGCAATCTACAGGACAAACTGCCGCACATTGTGGTTCATCATGAAAACCTTTACACTCGGTACATTTTCCTGGAACTATATAATAAATATCGTCTGAAACTGGCGTTTGTGCTGCATCAGAATCAACTTCTGTTCCGTCTGGCAAAATAATTTTTCCTTTTAACTTTGTTCCGTCTTTGTAACGCCAATCATCTGCGCCTTCATATATCGCAGTATTTGGACATTCTGGCTCGCAAGCGCCACAATTTATACATTCATCAGTTATTATAATTGCCATAGTTTCTTAATTTAGGAATTGAAATTTTAAAATTTAGGATTTCAAAATATTCCTAAATACTAATTCTTAAATCCTCAATCCTTTTCTTTATTTTTGCACAAAATTACAATCAAATCTTGTTATAAACAAATAAACAAATGTTACAAAACGATAAATTAAAATGTTTTATAGAACTTGGGAAATTTTTAAGTCAATTTTCTGAAAATGAAACTACTAGAAATGATAGCGTTTTAAATAACGATTTGTTTTTTGATGATTTTAATTCCTTAATTCATTTATCACAATCGCACAACGGTTGGTTTACTCCAAATCAAATTTATTTTGCAATAAAATCGTGGTCAGAAGCATTGAGTGAAGAAAATTTAATTAAATGGATTTCTAAGTATTCCTTCGACTGCGCTCAGGATGACAATAAAAAGTTAAAAACAGTTGGATTAATTTTGGCAGGAAATATTCCCTTAGTTGGTTTTCACGATTTTTTGTCGGTTTTAATTTCTGGGAATTCAGTTTTGATAAAAACATCTTCTAATGATCAAAAACTATTACCATTTTTAGCCAATTATTTAATTTCTATTGATCTAAGAATAGAAGAATTTATAACTTTTACAGATGGAAAATTAGAAAATTTTGATGCTGTAATTGCCACAGGAAGTAACAATACAGCAAGATATTTTGAATATTATTTTAAAGACAAACCAAATATAATTCGCAAAAATAGAAATTCAGTTGCAGTACTTGATGGTTCAGAAACTAACGAACAATTAACACAACTTGGAGAAGATATTTTTAGGTATTTTGGTTTAGGATGTAGAAATGTTTCTAAATTATTTGTTCCTAAAGAGTATAAATTTGATGCATTTTTTGAATCAATTTTTAGCTATCAAGATGTAATTCATTATGAAAAATATGCTAATAATTATGATTATAACAAAGCAGTTTTTTTAATGAGTAATTTTAAATTATTGGATAATGGATTCTTAACCATTAAAGAAGATGCAAGTTACGCCTCACCTATTTCATCTGTTTTTTATGAATATTATAATGATATTGAAGAATTAAAAACAAAATTAAAAAACGAAGAAGATCAAATTCAGTGCATTGTTTCTAATGATTTAGTAGAAAATTCAATTGCATTTGGACAAACTCAAAAACCAAATCTTTGGGATTATGCAGATAATGTTGATACTTTGGAGTTTTTGATTAAAATTTAAACAAATTTTACATTATTATATATAGTTGAAAGTTGTAAAGTTACGTCAACAGATTCTATTGTAAATGTATCATCAATAGAATTCATTTCAGTTAAAAGCCAAGAATCGTCTTGATTTTTAGAGTATTTTATGACTTTTAAAGATTCGCTATCAATTAATATGTAATTTTTTAAAGTTTGAATTTGTCTGTATAGAACAAATTTTTCTCCTAAATCATAATTTCTTGTTGATTTTGAAAGTATTTCAAATAAAACTATAGGATTTGTAATAGTATCAAAGTTGTCATCAGTGAACTGAGGTTCATCACAAATAATACTTATATCTGGATAAGTAAAAAGTGTATTTACTGGTATATTAATTCTTAAATCACTCCCAAATGCATCACATTTTTTTCCTAATAAGTTTGAAGAAAGTGAACCAAAAGTATTTGAAAATATTTTATTATGAGCAAAAGATGCTCCACTCATTGCTTTTATGTTTCCATTAGAGTTTTCAGTTTTATGCAATAAAAAAATTTCGCCTTGAAAATATTCGTGCTTTTCAATTGCTATTCTTTCTAAAGCTAAATATTCTTCAATTGTTATAAATTTTTTTTCCGGAAATCCCATTATAATTTATTTTTCATTACAAATATACTTATTTAAAGTTTTCAAATAGTAATTATGAGTTAATAAATCACTTCAAAATCTTATAAACTAAAACGTTTTTGTTAATAACATCAACTTTCTACTAATAAATAAATTAGGTAAAATAGAATGCTATTTACGAAATTTGCAACATGAATTTCAACATTATTTCACTTTGTAATAAATTTGAAATAGACATTGAAATCAATTTGAAATAAAATAGATATTGAAACTACGTTCACTGAACTCTTATCAGAAATAAAATTTAGTGAAGTAAATAAACTCAGCATAAAAAATGAAAAAACACAACTACAGCGCTGGACCTTGTATTTTACCACAAGAAGTTTTTGAAAAATCGGCACAAGCCATTTTAAATTTTAATAATTCTGATTTATCACTACTTGAAATTTCTCACAGAAGTAAAGATTTTGTAACCGTTATGGACGATGCAAGAGCTTTGGTTTTAGAACTTTTAGGACTTGAAGGAAAAGGGTATCAAGCATTATTTTTAGCTGGCGGAGCAAGTTTAGAATTCTTGATGGTTCCATACAACTTAATGAAAACCGATGGAAAAGCTGCCTATTTAGACACTGGAACTTGGGCAAGTAGTGCTATAAAAGAAGCCAAACATTTTGGAGAAACTGTTGTTGTTGCGTCATCTAAAGAGCAGAATTATAATCATATTCCTAAGGATTTTGTTGTTCCTAGAGATGCTTCATATTTTCATTGTACTAGTAACAATACTATTTTTGGCACACAAATGAAATCGTTTCCTGAACTTGATATGCCAATTGTTTGCGATATGAGTTCGGATATTTTTTCTAGAACTTTAGATTTTTCTAAGTTTGATTTAATTTATGCTGGCGCGCAAAAAAATATGGGTCCAGCAGGAACGACTTTAGTTGTAGTAAAAGAAGAAATTTTAGGAAAATCTGGAAGATATATTCCTAGTATGTTAGATTATCAAAAACATATTACAGCAGAAAGTATGTACAATACACCACCAGTTTTTCCCGTTTATGCTTCGTTTTTAACATTGCAATGGTTAAAAAATTTGGGTGGAATTGCTGCAATTGAAAAAATTAACGAAGCAAAAGCCAATTTACTTTATGCAGAAATTGATAGAAACTGTTTATTTAAAGGTGCTTCTGCAATTGAAGATAGAAGTATTATGAACGCAACTTTTTTATTAAACGACGAAAGTCACGCAGCAACATTTGACAAAATGTGGAAAGATGCAGGAATTTCTGGTTTGCCAGGTCATCGTTCTGTAGGTGGTTATCGTGCTTCAATGTACAACGCTTTGCCACTAGAAAGTGTTCAAGTTTTGGTTGATGTGATGAAGCAGTTAGAAGCTAGTGTTTTGTAAATAGTGACCAATTTACTGGATTATGAGAAAACAAAATAGAAAAATCCAAAAGTTTAGATTGGTTTAGCCCAGATTGAAATGAAAAGTTTTTTTTAAATAAATCCTAATTTTTCTTGACATTAAACTGCGACCAAAGGAAGCACGTTTTATGGCTTAGAAAAATAGTGTTTTTTAGTAAAAACTTGAAATGGAAAGCTGGAAATAGCTTTTAAAAAAAAGATGCTGAAATAAATTCAGCATAAATAAATTCAGCATAAATAATAAGCATCGAAAGATGCTGAACTAAATTCAGCATAAATGAAAGTATTAGCCAACGACGGATTGTCAGAAAGTGGAATTAAAGCATTAGAAAAAGGTGGTTTTGAAGTAATTACTACCAAAGTTGCACAAGAACAAGTTGCCAATTTTATAAACGAAAATAACGTAGATGTTATTTTAGTGAGAAGTGCAACCAAAGTAAAAAAAGATATTATTGATGCGTGTCCTGGGCTTAAAATTATTGGTCGTGGTGGCGTTGGAATGGATAATATTGATGTAGATTATGCTAGAGCAAATGGTAAACACGTTATAAACACGCCAGCATCATCTAGTGAAAGTGTTGCCGAATTGGTATTTGCACATTTATTTAGTGGCGTTAGGTTTTTGCACGATTCTAACAGAACTATGCCACTTGAAGGCGATTCTAATTTTGATGGATTGAAAAAAGCATACGCCAACGGAATTGAATTGCGTGGAAAAACTTTAGGAATTATTGGTTTTGGAAGAATTGGTCAAGCGGTTGCAAAAATGGCACTTGGATTAGGAATGAAAGTAATTGCAAGTGATAAATTTCTTGGAAAAGCAGAAGTAAAAGTAGATTTTTACAATGGTCAGTTTATAAATGTTGAAATTGAAACCGAACCAATGGAAGATTTATTGAAACATGCAGATTTTATTACATTACACGTTCCTGCACAAAATGGATATGTAATTGGTGCAAACGAACTGGCACAAATGAAAGATAATGTTGGTATTGTAAATGCGTCTCGTGGCGGAATCATTGACGAAGTTGCATTGATTGACGCACTTGATAGCAAAAAAGTTTTGTTTGCAGGATTAGACGTTTTTGAAAACGAACCAACACCAGAAATTAAAATTTTAATGCATCCTAAAATTTCTTTAACGCCACATATTGGTGCTGCGACACTTGAAGCTCAAGACCGAATTGGAACCGAACTTGCTGAGCAAATTATGGGAATTCTGAGGTAGAATTGTTAAAGATTTTCTAAATAATAATAAATCTTCAATACTTCCTAAGTCAGCACTAGCGATGCTCAGATTGACATTGTTGTTTTTAATTGTTTTTAACTTTCAATTTATACTTGGAATTTGTGATATGGATTATGTGATTATTTTTTTGGAATTTGGAATTTGGAATTTGGAATTTGGAATTTAAATATTTGTAGAAGTTAGTATACTTTTATACTTTCAATTGTATTGTTTAGTATATTTGTATACCAATTTAAAATAAAATACTATGTTTGAACAACTTACACAATTAGTAAATCAGTTTGGAAACGATGCGGTGGTTAATAATCCTGCTGTTCCAAATGAGCAAAATGAAGCAGTTATGGGCGAAGCCAGTAACTCTATTATAGATTCTTTAAAAAATATGGCTGCTAGCGGAAACATGGAAGGTTTAGGCAAATTATTTCAAGGAGATAATGCTAGCGACACGTCTAATCCTGCTGTTCAAGAAATTACAAATAACTTGACTAACAGTTTAGGCGAAAAATTTGGATTAAGTGGTGATGCAGCTTCTGGCGTTGCTGGAAGTTTAATTCCAAAAGTTTTGGGTTCACTAATTGGTGGTGCAAAAGATCCTAACAAACCAGGATTTAATGTTTCTGATATTATTGGTGCCATTTCTGGTGGAAGTGGAAACAGTGGTGGAATTATGGATGCCGTTTCTAAATATGGTGGACAATTTGGACTAGACCAAAACGCAGATGGAAAAGTAGATATGAGCGATGCCATGGCTGCCGTTTCAGGAAAAACTGGCGGAATGTTTGGCGG
The DNA here is from genome assembly GCF_043760115.1 of Flavobacterium sp. Classification (GTDB taxonomy): domain Bacteria; phylum Bacteroidota; class Bacteroidia; order Flavobacteriales; family Flavobacteriaceae; genus Flavobacterium. The sequence goes on along the minus strand of NZ_JAYUPK010000066.1, from coordinate 11,482 downwards.
ATTACTTGGGAAACTTTTTGGAAAGTAAAACTTTTTTCTTTATAATTTAAAACCATCATTTTTTAGTGATGGTTTTTTTGTGGAATTTGAATTAAAAAAATTATACATAGTTACTGTAAATTCTAATAATTATTTTCTATACTGACGAAGGAAGAATTTCCACAAACAATTCAAACGTACCAGTTCAAAAAAAGTATTTAGAGATTCTTCCTTCGTCAGAATGACAAACGATGCGATTACTTTTGTCTTAAACTGGTACAATTATAGTATTTCAAAAAACAATTATGTTTGTTTAAAATAATTTTTCTAGCGAGTACTTTCCATTCTGACGAAGGAAGAATCTTCACAAAAAATTTAAACGAACTAATTCAAAAAAAGTATAACGAGATTCTTCCTTCGTCAGAATGACAAATAGTGAGATGATTTTTATATTTATGTTAAAATTGAATATATACTTTATTAAACATTCCATTTTTTACTAACTTTATAAAAAATAGTCTAATGAAAAAATTATGCTACCTAATTGTAATCTTATTTATTATAATAAGTTGTAACACCAATAAAAATTTGGTTTTAGATAATAAAAAAGATGCAGAAACTAAAAAGTTTTCGGATACTGTTAGAATTGCAAATGATGAACTTGAGTATGAAGTTATAATATTTGAACCTGGTTTTAATTATTGGCTAAATTCTACTGCAAGACCAAGAGGTTTTTATACAGAAAGTTTTCTTGAAGGTAGAAACAGAATTTATGTTGCCGAATGGAACAACAGAGTTATGCAACCACAACTATATAATACTCAATTGTATGAAATGCAAATAAATTATCTACCAAGCATTCATTATGGTTATGAAGTGAATTACTTAATTTATAATTATTTTATTTTCTTTCAAATAAATTATAAACAACAATTGGCAGGATTTGTTCCAAGAATTTAATTGTAGTATTTTTGTGCTTCTTAAAATAGTATGAAAAACTTTAAACAACGCTGGAACATTACTTCTACTTGGCAACTTGTTGTTATAATAATTGTATTCTCAATTACTGGTTCTAGCGCTGCTTATTTGTCTAAACCAGTTTTAAACTTAGTAGGAATTACTAAAGAAAGTGTTTCTATTGTTGGCTATTATTTACTTTATATTGTTTTAATTTTTCCTATTTATCAAGTTTTACTTGTAAGTTTTGGTTTTCTTTTTGGTCAATTTAAGTTTTTTTGGGCATTTGGAAAAAAAATGTTACGAAGTATGAAACTAGGTTTTATTGCCAATTTTTTTGAGAAAAAAAAAGGAACTAATTAAAGTTCCTTACTAAATTTATTCTTCTTTTTTTATTACATAAGTATAAATCCAAGTGAGTGTAAAGGTTGGAATAAAATCGCTAAATGGTAGTATTTCTTCTAGAAATTCTATTATTCCTCCTACTTTACCAATGGTTCCTTTGTACATTGTTGATAGCATGTATCCAGCAATTGGCGCCCAAACTGTATCGGCAAGTTCACCAAAAAATGGAACTAAATAGGTTAACATTCCAATTAGGTCAAAGAGAATTCCTAGAAATAAATTTCGCTGCTTGTTGGATATATTACTTAATTGATCGTTGGTTAGTGTCATTTAATTTTTAATTTGTTTTGTATTGTTGATTCTGCAAAACTAATGCCAAAGTTTAAGACCGACTTGCGTGAAGGATTGAGAATTGTTTGAGCTCTTTTTTATGGAGTGCAACGGAATAAAAAAAGCGAGCGCGAATGCCTGACAGCAATAAAAAAATCCAATTCATTTTTTTTGAATTGGTTTTTTTATTGGTGGCACGCCCAAATAATATTAGATATTAAATTTAGTAGACTTTTATTTTTCTTTTTTTATTAGATTAAAAAAATCATCACGGTTTTCTTTTTCGTTAAAAATTCCACCATATTGTATGGTTGAAGTATAACTGTTTTCGTCTTTTATGCCACGAGAAGAAACACAAAGATGCGCAGCTTCCATAACAACGATAACGTTTTGTGTGCCTAATGAAAGTTTTAAATCGTTAAAAATTTGCATTATTAATCGTTCTTGTACTTGCGGACGACGCGAAAAATAATCTACAATTCGGTTAAGTTTAGACAATCCAATTACTTTTCCTGAGGAAATGTAACCGATGTGCGCTTTACCAAATATTGGTAAAAAATGGTGCTCGCAAGTAGAATTGAAATTTATATTGGCTTCTACCAACATTTTGTCATACTTATATTCGTTTTCGAATAATGATACTTTAGGTTTGTTTTTAGGATCTAGTCCGCTAAACATTTCTTTTATGAACATTTTGGCAACTCGATGTGGTGTTCCTTGAAGACTATCATCGGTCATATCAAGTCCCATTTCTTCCATTATTGCTTTAAAATGTTTTTCTATTGTGACCATCTTTTGGTCGTCAGATTTTTCAAATGCATCTGGTCTAAGTGGCGAATCGGCTGATGTCATTTGATGATTATCGCCAATCAATTCGTAAATCTCTTGTGTGTTCATGGCTGGGTTTGTTTGGAATTTATATTAATTTTTGAGTTTAGATTTAAACTGCGATTGCAATTTTTCTATTTTTGGAGTAATTACATAAGAACAATATCCTTGTTCTTTGTTTTGGTTATAATAATTTTGATGGTAGTCTTCGGCTGGATAAAAAGTTACTGCTGCTGAGATTGCTGTAACAATTTGTTTTCCAAATCCAAATGTATTTTCTTGAAGAAGTAATTGAATGTATTCTTCTGTAAGTTTTTTCTGTTGTTCGTTATGATAAAAAACTTCACTTCTGTATTGTGTTCCAACATCTGCACCTTGTCTGTTTAGCGTCGTTGGATCGTGTGTGGCAAAAAATAGCTCTAATAATTCGCCAAAAGTTACTTTTGATGGATTAAAAACTATTTGAATAGCTTCTGCATGACCAGTTTGTCCTGTACAAATTTCTTTGTAGGTTGGATTTTCAGATTTTCCTCCAATGTAACCAGATGTAACAGATTGAACGCCTTTTATGTTTAAAAAAACCGCTTCTGTACACCAAAAACATCCACCTGCGAAAGTGGCAATTTCATTTCCGTTTTGCATTAATTTTTTTGTTTTTTCTTTATTTATTGTTGAAGATTCTTGCGCGCTAGACATGCAAGAGATATTGCAAAGCGAAAGAAGAAATAGTATTATTTTGTTCATTTATTTTTTTTGTTTAACAAAAATACAAATAAATTAAACAAAAAATGACTTTTAACTAATATTTATTATTTACCTATCTATAAATAAAAGTTATTGTTGATTTATAATTCCATTAAAACTTTGTTTCTTTGTAAAAAACATTCTAAATGATTATTGCTAAAAACATACATAAATATTACGATAAATTACATGTTTTAAAAGGCGTTGATTTACATATTAAAAAAGGAGAAATTGTTTCAATAGTAGGAAGTTCTGGCGCAGGAAAAACTACTCTTTTACAGATTCTTGGAACGTTGGACACTACAAAAAATGAAAGTACAACAGCTTTAGAAATTAATGGTCAAAATGTTTTAAAAATGAAGGATAAGGAATTGTCTAAATTTAGAAATACAAATTTGGGATTTATTTTCCAGTTTCATCAATTGTTACCAGAATTTACTGCTTTAGAAAATGTATGTATACCAGCATTTATTTCTGGTAAAGAAAAAAAAGAAACAGAAATTGAAGCTAAAAAATTGTTAGATTATTTGGGTTTGTCACACAGAATTAATCATAAACCAGGCGAACTTTCTGGTGGTGAACAACAACGTGTTGCAGTTGCCAGAGCTTTAATTAATAAACCTGCAATAATTTTTGCAGATGAACCTTCAGGAAATTTAGATACAGCAAGTGCCGAAAATTTACATCAATTATTTTTTAAACTTAGAGAAGAATTTGATCAAACCTTTGTAATTGTTACTCATAACGAAGAATTGGCAAATATGGCAGACAGAAAATTAATAATGGTTGATGGTTTAATTTCTAATTAAAAAATATTGTATGTTTTTAATACTATTATCTTGGATTTATATACTCTTAACAGCAGTTAATTTAGGATATTTAGTGCAACGAATTGCATTAATTAAAAACAACAATTTTGTAATTACCTCTTTTTTGGGTTTGTTTTTGGCTACTGTTTTAGGATCACTTTTTGCAATTTTTTATAGGATAAATATTGAATTTCATTTAATGTTATTTTCAATTAATTTAATACTAGTGATTAAATTTAAAAATGAAATTAAACAAGTTTACTCCTCATTATTTAAAGAAATTAAGTCTTTCATTTTTCCTTTAAAAATAATATTTGTTACTCTTACACTATTAATTATTGCTCAATGCGCTACAAAACCTTACATAATTGATAATGAGTCTTATTACATACAAACCATTAAATGGATTAACGAATATGGCTTTGTAAAAGGTTTAGCAAATCTTCACCTGTTTTTTGGACAAACAAGTGGTTGGCATATTTCTCAAAGTATTTTTAATTTTTCTTTTTTGTATAAAAATTTTAATGATTTAAGCGGATTTTGTTTATTATTAGGAACTTTATTTTCTATCCAAAAGTTAAATAATTACTTCAAAAATGAATCTAAAATTGATTTAATTTTTGGATTATTTCCTTTAGCAAATGTATTTTTTTTTCAATTTATAAGTGCGCCATCGCCAGATATTGCTGTTTATGTTTTAACATTTATAGTTTTTTATTTATTTATAGAAAATTACAAAGAATGCTCAACATCTAATTTTAATTTAATTTCACTATTAATTTTATATATCTTATTTATTAAGACTATTTCTATTGTTTTAATAATTATTCCTGTCGTACTACTTACTAGAAACTTCAAAATTTTAAAGACCAATTTAATACCAGTTACACTATTTTCATTAATAGTGCTAATTCTTTTTTTAGTTAAAAACATAATTTTAACAGGATATCCATTATTTCCTACCACATTATTTGCAAATGATTCTCTAAATTATGAAGTACCTAAAAATTTGATGGCTTTTTATTTTAATAAAAGTATGCTTTATGAATTTTTCTTAACAACTGAAGAATTAAATTCATTAACCAATTTTCAAATATTTTTAAAATGGATTGGAATGTCTAGATTAGATGGAATTATTAATCTTTCTTCATTACTGATATTATTCATTTCACCTTTATTTATCTATAAATTAATAAATAAAAAATCTATTTGGATACTCTATTTTATAATTATTTTTCAAATGATTGTTCTGTTTTTTAGTTCTCCACAATTTAGATTTTTTATACATTTAATTCTGTTTTTAAGTTTTATAATTTTTGCAAGTTTGTTTTATAAAAAAAGTACCATACTTCAGTTCAATTATCTTTCAATTCTAATGATTATTATAATTTTATTTTTTCCTATTAGCTATAAATCGCTCACTCAAAACAAGTTAATCTCTAAAAACAGTATTTTTTTAATAAACAATTTAGTTTTTCCTCACGATAATTCTAAAGTTAAAAACACCTATCAAAAAATTAAAATTGGAAATTTAATTTACAATTCACCAATTAATAACGATTTCTTTTGGGGAAACGGAAACGGAAAATTACCTTGCGTAAACCAACAACAGCTTGACTATTTTGAGAAATATTTCAACGTAATTCCACAAATGAGAACTACAAATTTAAAAGACGGATTTTACGCCAAAAAGCTTTCGCCAAATGAATAAAAAAGAACTAAAATCATTTCTTGATGAAAAGGTAGAATTATACAACAATCCAAAGTTTATAGAAAGTGACCCAATTTTAATTCCACATCAATTTTCTTTAAAAGAAGACATAGAAATTGCAGCATTTCTATCAGCTACCATTGCTTGGGGAAATAGAAAAATGATAATAACTAATGGACAAAAATTGATGAAGTTAATGGGAAATTCTCCTTATGATTTTGTTATGAGTCATTCTGAAACCGATTTAGAAAAACTAGAAAACTTTGTTCATAGAACATTTAATAGTTTAGATTTAACCACATTTGTAAAAGGATTAAATCACATATACAAAAATCATAACGGATTAGAAGCTGTTTTTTCTAAAAATCAGGAACCACTTTCTATGCAAAAAAGTATTTCTGAATTTAAAAAAATATTTTTTGAAATAGAACACCTCAACCGAACTCAAAAACACATATCCGATCCATTAAATAATTCTGCAGCCAAACGAATCAATATGTTTCTAAGATGGATGATTAGAAACGATAATAAAGGAGTAGATTTTGGACTTTGGAAAACCATTTCAACCGCTTCACTTTCTTGTCCGTTAGATGTTCATTCTGGTGATGTGGCTCGAAAATTAGGATTACTTATTAGAAAACAAAACGATGCCAAAGCACTTTTAGAACTAGACACAAATCTTAGAATTCTAGATAAAAATGATCCAGTAAAATATGATTTTGCTTTGTTTGGACTTGGAGTTTTTGAAAAGTTTTAAATTTGCCACAAAGTCACTAAGTCGCAAAGATTTTTTATTTTTTTAAAAATTGATATTTATTTTTGAAGCTAAATTTTGAATTTGATTTTTGATATTGACCTTGAAATTGATTTTTGAAATTGACATTGATATTGAAAAATTATCCTATTTTTGCTAAACCAAACATAACTCAACAATTATGCTCATTATAGGAATTGCAGGCGGAACAGGTTCAGGAAAAACAACCGTAGTTCACCAAATTATGAACGAATTACCAGAAGCCGAAGTAGGAATAATTTCCCAAGATTCTTATTATAAAGAAACCCATAATTTGGCTTTTGAAGAACGAGCATTAATAAATTTTGATCATCCAAGAGCAATAGATTTTGAACTTTTGGTACAACATCTCAAAGCATTAAAAGCAGGCGAAACAGTAAATCAACCTGTATATTCGTTCGTAACTCACAATCGCACAGACGATACTATTTCTACACATCCTCGAAAAGTAATGATTGTAGAAGGAATTTTAATACTTGCAAATGCCGAACTTCGTGAAATGTTCGACATAAAAGTATTTGTTCACGCCGATTCAGACGAACGTTTAATTCGACGTTTAAAACGTGACATTGCAGAACGTGGTCGCGATATGGAAGAAGTTTTAAACCGTTATCAAACAACGTTAAAACCTATGCATCAACAGTTTATTGAACCAACTAAAGCATTTGCAGACATTATAATTCCAAACGATAAATACAACACAGTAGCCATAGACGTAGTACGTGCCGTAATAAACCAACGCTTAACCTAATGAAAAACTGGTATCAAAATCTCATTGCCGATTATCCATTTCTTAAATTTTTAGGAAGTAGGTACACTTTGGTTTTGATTTTTTTCCTAGTTTGGATGGTATTTCTAGACAACTATTCCTATTTTGACCATCGCGTTTTAAACAAGCAAATAAACGAACTAAAAGATAATAAAAAATACTATAAAGACGAAATAGCCAAAGATGTAAAAAGCATTAAAAACCTTAAAAATCCAGGCGAAACAGAGAAATACGCAAGAGAAAAATACTATATGAAACGCGACAGCGAAGATGTTTACATTATTGATATAGAAGAAGATAGAATTAAAGATAGTATTTTAGAAGCCAATCGCTAGGCATTTTCTTCAATCGCAATTCCTGCTTTACGTTTCAATCTTTCTTGTCTTGAACTTGTTTCAAGATCTTGAAACAAGTTCAAGACAAGAAAAGATTTTCACTACAAACGAAGTTCACTGAACTCCTATGAAAATAGATGCCAGTGAAGTAATCAGGGCTAAAGACCAACTATAAACCAGAATTTCAAAGTACTAACAACCATAAAATACAAAAATTCGTGAGCCATTCCAAAACATTATTTTCAGAGTTCAATCCAGTAACTGCAAAGCAATGGAAACAATTAATTCAGTACGATTTAAAAGGTGCCGATTATAATGAAACTTTGTTATGGGAAAGCCCAGAAGGAATAAAAGTAAAACCATTTTACCACAACGACGAATTTGAAAATAATATTCACGTAAACACAAAAGCAACCGAGTTTAAAATACTGCAAAATATTTTCGTCCATGACGTTGTAAAATCCAATAAACGTGCCTTAGAAACCCTAAATCGTGGTGCAGAAAGTATACGTTTTACAATAGAAAATGAAACCGTTACCATAGAAGATTTAATGAAAAATCTTCCATTAGAAACTACCAATTATTACTTTCATTTATTGTTTCTCTCAATCGATTTCGTTGAAAAATTATCCCAATTTGCAACCAATAATAAAGCCAATTTCTACATTCAAAACGATCCAATTGCACAACTTGTAAAAGATGGAAATTGGTATAAAAACCTAGAATCAGACTTTGAAAAATTAAACAAAATTGTATTTTTAAATTCTCCTCCTTTGGAGGAGTGTCCGCCTTTCGCGGACGAGGTGGAAAAAAAATTAATTTCATATATAAGTATAAACGCAACGATTTACCAAAACGCAGGTGCAAATATGGTGCAACAACTTGGCTTCACACTTGCACATATTAACGAATATTTCAATAGAATTCCATCAATAAATACACCAATAACAATAGAAATTTCTGTTGGAACTAATTACTTTTTTGAAATTGCAAAACTTCGTGCCTTGCGATTACTTTTCAATACATTAGCATCAGAATATAATTATGATTTAGATTGCAACATCATTGTTACACCAACCAAACGAAACAAAACATTATACGATTACAACGTAAACATGTTGCGCACCACAACCGAATGCATGAGCGCAATTCTTGGTGGCGCAAACGAAATTGCCAATCTATCTTATGATGCTATTTATCACAAAGACAACGAGTTTGGCGACAGAATTTCAAGAAATCAGTTGTTGATTATTAAAAAAGAAAGTTATTTTGATAAAGTAAACAATCCAGCAGATGGAACGTATTACATAGAATCAATAACCGAGCAACTAGCCGAAAAAGCACTAACACTATTTAAAGAAATTGAAACCAATGGCGGATTTATTTCTCAATTAATAGCTGGAGCAATTCAAAAGAAAATTCAAGAAAGCGCCAATAAAGAGCAAGAGTTATTTGATTCTGGAAAAGAAATTTTATTAGGAACCAATAAATATCCAAATAAAAACGACAGAATGAAAGACGATTTAGAGCTGTTTCCATTTGTAAAACAAAATCCTAGAAAAACGCTAATAATTCCAATAATTGAAAAAAGATTGGCAGAAAAATTGGAGCAAGAACGATTGAAACTGGAAGAAAGTTAATATAAAATCCTTATATTTGAACATCAAATAAACTACTTATGGAAGCAATACGACAAATAGTTTCGGTTAAAAATCACTCAATAAATATCATTTTACCAGATGATTTTAATGCTGACGAAGTTGAAGTTATAATCATGCCAGTTCAAGATAATAATTTTGTTATTCCACAATGGCAAATAGATGAAGTTAGAGAACGTACAATTAATTATTTAAAAAATCCAAATGAAGCTACTGATATTGAAGATTTTTTAAAAGAAATTGAAAATGAATTATAAAGTTATAATAGTTAAAGAAGCTAAAATTGATTATAAAAAATCTTTTTTTTGGTATAAAGATATTAATCCAAAATTAGCAACTAGATTTAATTCATCTTTTAAGGAAAGTTTATCGATTATCAAAAAAAATCCGTTATTATTTCAAATCAGATATGATGAAATTAGAGTAAAAATATTTACTTCATTCCCATATGCGATTCATTATTCCGTAAACGATAATTATATTGTAATTAAATTAATTTGTCACACCTCAAGAGATGGTAAATTAAATATATTTTAAAACTAGTTATTAAATTGAGAAAAAACATCCAACATATAAAGTTAGAAACTGGAAGTAAGAAGTTAGAAGTTTCTAATAAAGAAGATTTCCTAACCGCCGAAGGCATCGAACTAAAACCAACCTATTCTAAAGAAAATCTTGACGGAATGGAACATTTAGATTTTGCAGCAGGTTTGGCACCAAATCTTCGTGGACCATATTCAACAATGTTTGTTCGCAGACCTTGGACCATTCGTCAATATGCAGGATTTTCTACTGCCGAAGAAAGCAATGCTTTTTACAGAAGAAATCTTGCCGCAGGACAAAAAGGTTTATCCATAGCATTCGATTTACCAACGCATCGCGGTTACGATTCTGATCACGAACGAGTAGTTGGCGATGTAGGAAAAGCTGGTGTTGCCATAGATTCTGTGGAAGATATGAAAGTATTGTTTGACCAAATTCCACTAGACGAAATGTCGGTTTCTATGACAATGAATGGTGCAGTTTTACCCATTATGGCTTTTTATATTGTCGCTGCCGAAGAACAAGGAGTTGCACCAGAATTACTTTCTGGAACGATTCAAAATGATATTTTGAAGGAATTTATGGTTCGAAATACCTATATTTATCCGCCAACGCCATCAATGAAAATTATTGCAGATATTTTTGAATATACAAGCAAGAAAATGCCAAAATTCAATTCTATTTCTATTTCTGGTTACCACATGCAAGAAGCTGGAGCAACTGCCGATATTGAACTAGCGTATACTTTAGCTGATGGTTTAGAATACATTCGCACCGGACTTTCAACTGGAATGAAAATTGATGAGTTTGCACCAAGATTATCGTTTTTTTGGGCAATTGGTATGAATCATTTTATGGAAATTGCGAAGTTGCGTGCTGGACGAATGTTGTGGGCAAAACTGGTAAAACAATTCAATCCAAAAGAGGAGAAATCATTGGCATTGCGAACACATTGTCAAACATCTGGTTGGAGTTTAACAGAGCAAGATCCGTTTAATAATGTGGCGCGAACAACAATTGAAGGTTTGGCTGCAGCACTTGGCGGAACACAATCTTTGCACACCAATGCACTTGACGAAGCCATTGCATTACCAACCGATTTCTCTGCAAGAATTGCCAGAAACACTCAAATATATTTACAAGAAGAAACCAAAATTACCAAAACGGTCGATCCTTGGGCTGGAAGTTATTATGTAGAAAGTTTGACCAAAGAAATTGCCGATAAAGCTTGGGAATTAATTCAAGAAGTTGAAGAATTGGGCGGAATGACAAAAGCCATAGAAGCTGGAATTCCAAAATTGCGAATTGAAGAAGCAGCAGCAAGAAAGCAAGCCAGAATTGATAGTAGTCAAGATATAATTGTTGGTGTGAACCAATTCAGATTAGAAAAAGAAGATCCATTACATATTTTAGATGTTGATAATCAAATGGTTCGTAGGCAACAACTAGAACAATTAGATAAAATAAAAGCAACTCGAAATGCCGAAAAAGTTGCCGAATGTTTGGCAAAATTAACTACTGCTGCAAAGAACTATACTGAAAATAGAACAGATCCTGATTTGCATCAGGATAATAATTTACTAGAAATTGCAGTTGAAGCAGCCAGAAACAGAACTACATTAGGCGAAATTAGTGATGCACTAGAAGTAGCTTTTGGAAGATACAAAGCACAAATTAAAAC
>NZ_JAYUPK010000065.1:0-55805 GCF_043760115.1 Flavobacterium sp. | reverse complement strand
CAACAAACGGTCATATTTTAAGCCACGAACGTTTATCAATTATCGATTTACATTCTGGTAAACAACCAATAAAAGGAACAACTTCTGCCTATATGGTTCATAACGGTGAAATTTACAATCATCAAGAATTACGAGACGGAATTCTAAAAGACCATACCTTTAAAACAAAATCCGATTCAGAAGTTATAGTTCATCTGTACGAAGAATTCAAATATGATTTTCTTCATCATTTAGATGGCGATTTTGCTTTTGTAGTTGTAGATGGCGATGATTTTATTGCTGGTCGTGATCCGCTTGGCGTAAAACCATTATATTATGGAATGGACGAAAGAGGAAGAACTTATTTCGCCTCAGAAATGAAACCCATATCAGATCAATGCAAAACATTTTCAACATTTCCTCCAGGACATTATTATACAGCAGAAACAGGATTTGTAAAATACTATAAACCAGAATATGAAGATTTTACAAAATGCGATAAAGAACTAAATTTAACCGCAATTAGAGAAGCATTGACAGAAGCTACTCGTAAACGATTAATGAGCGATGTTCCCATTGGAGTTTTACTTTCTGGTGGATTAGATTCATCGTTAACATCATCAATTGCAGCACGTTTATTAAAAGAAAAAGGCAAAGAATTACATTCGTTTTCAATAGGTTTAAATGAAGATGCTCCAGATGCAAAAGCAGCTAGAAAAGTAGCCGAATTTTTAGGCACAAATCACCACGAAGTACATTTTACAATAGAACAAGGAATAGAAATTCTAGACAAATTAGTTTGGCATTTAGAAACCTACGATGTAACCTCAATTCGCGCCAGCACACCAATGTATTTCTTGTCTAAAGCAATTACCGATATGGGAATTAAAGTAGTACTTTCTGGCGAAGGTGCAGACGAAATTTTTGGAGGATATCTTTATTTTAGAAACGCACCATCAACCGAAGATTTTACCAAAGAAACCATCGAAAGAGTACAAAAATTATTTACTGCCGATTTACTTCGTGCAGATAAATCAACTATGGCTCACGGTCTAGAAGCTAGAGTTCCGTTTCTTGACAAAGCATTTCTTGATGTTTCAATGAAAATAAAAGGAGAAGAAAAATTGCCAAAAACCTACGACGGAAAAGAAAAATACATCCTTAGAAAAGCATTCGACACACCAGACAATCCATACCTTCCAGACGAAGTTTTGTGGCGTCAAAAAGAACAATTTTCAGATGGCGTTGGTTACAACTGGATAGACCAATTAATAGAATATTGCTCCTCTAAAGTTACAGATGAACAACTTGAAAATGCAGCTATAGAATTTCCATATAATTCACCAACAACCAAAGAAGCTTACTTTTACAGAACCATTTTTCACAAATATTATCCACAACTTAGCGCAGCACAAACCGTTAGAAAATGGATACCAAAATGGCAAGAAAATCAAGATCCATCAGGTAGAGCAAACTCGGCACACGTTCAAGCCGATGTAGAAATCGCCAAAGCCACAATAGTTGCATAATTTAAAGTTACTATTAAAGTTTAGTTTGTTTGTTCAATCTGAACTAGATTCAGATTCTCTAACGTTTGTCAGCAATGGCAAGCGTTTTTTGTTAGTCATTGCGAGGCACGAAGCAATCTCATATTAATTAATTTTCAAGCAGCATAATATTAATTTCTCTAGAAGCAATTTCCAGCTTTACATTACAAGTTTTCACAATTAAACACTATTTTTCTAAGCCATAAAACGTGCTTCCGTTGGTCGCAGTTTTCTGTCAAGAAAAAGTAGCATTTAATTGTAAAAAGCTTTCCATTTCACTCTGGGCTAGACCAATCACTAGTGGTAATTAATAAATCACTAGTTCAGTAAAATCTAGTATGTACAATAAATATATTGATTTAAATCTCTCCAATTTCAAAATCAATTAAAGAGAATCTTCCATATTAAATTTTACCATATAAAAGTTAAAAATCTGTGTAAATCAGTAAAGATCCGTAAAATCCGTGGCAAAAAATTAAAAAACACATCGCTTTTAAAACTCAAAAACCAATATCAACAAATGTTAATAACTTACCATTCAAAACCGCTTAAAACACTTTAAAATCACTTCCGTTTTTATATATTTGCGTGTTAGACAAAATTCATACCAACGATACAAATTTTATGAGCGACGAGATTAAAAAAAATAATTATTCAGCCGATAGTATTCAAGCATTAGAAGGAATGGAGCACGTAAGAATGCGTCCATCAATGTACATCGGTGATACTGGAGTTAGAGGTTTACATCATCTTGTATATGAAGTAGTTGACAACTCAATTGATGAAGCACTTGCAGGTCATTGTGATACCATTTCACTTTTTATTAACGAAGATAATTCCATTACAGTTGAAGACAATGGTCGTGGTATTCCAGTTGATATGCACAAAAAAGAAGGAGTTTCTGCTCTAGAAGTAGTAATGACTAAAATTGGTGCAGGAGGAAAATTTGACAAAGATTCATACAAAGTTTCTGGTGGACTTCATGGAGTTGGAGTTTCTTGTGTAAACGCACTTTCCAATCACCTTCGTGCAACTGTTTTTAGAGACGGAAAAATCTACGAACAAGAGTACGAAAAAGGAAAAGCAATGTATCCAGTTAAGCAAATTGGCGAAAGCACAAAGCGCGGAACAATGGTTACTTTTCTTCCAGACAATACTATTTTTACACAATCAACCGAGTATAATTACGATACTATTGCAGGTAGAATGAGAGAATTGTCGTTCCTTAATAAAGGAATAACAATTACACTTACAGACAAACGCGATGTTAACGATAAAGGTGAATTTGCTTCAGAAGTTTTTCATTCAACCGAAGGATTAAAAGAGTTTGTTCGCTTTTTAGATAAAGGTCGTGAGGCAATTATTTCTCACGTAATTAGCATGGAGCACGAAAAAGGAGAAGTTCCTGTTGAGGTTGCTTTAATATACAATACAAGTTACTCAGAAAATATTTTTTCTTACGTAAATAATATCAATACACACGAAGGTGGAACGCACTTGCAAGGATTCCGTATGGGATTAACGCGTACACTTAAAAAATATGCTGACGCTTCTGGATTATTAGAAAAATTAAAATTTGAAATTTCTGGAGACGATTTCCGTGAAGGTTTAACAGCAATTATATCAGTAAAAGTTCAAGAACCACAATTCGAAGGACAAACTAAAACCAAGTTAGGAAATAGAGAAGTAGTTTCTCCAGTATCTCAAGCAGTTTCTGAAATGTTAGAAAACTACCTTGAAGAAAATCCTAACGATGCTAGAATTATTGTTCAAAAAGTGATTTTGGCTGCACAAGCACGTCACGCTGCAAAAAAAGCACGTGAAATGGTACAGCGTAAAACCGTACTTGGCGGTGGTGGTTTACCAGGAAAATTATCAGATTGTTCAGAGCAAGATCCAGCAAAATGTGAAGTCTATTTAGTCGAAGGAGACTCGGCTGGTGGAACAGCAAAACAAGGTCGCGATAGAGCATTTCAAGCTATTTTACCATTAAGAGGAAAAATATTGAATGTAGAAAAAGCAATGCACCACAAGGTTTTTGAAAATGAAGAAATTAGAAATATATTTACAGCACTTGGTGTAACAATTGGTACAGAAGAAGATTCTAAAGCATTAAATTTAGAAAAATTGCGTTACCATAAAGTAATTATTATGTGTGATGCCGATGTCGATGGAAGTCACATTTCTACATTAATTCTAACATTTTTCTTTAGATTTATGCGTGAATTAATTGAAGGCGGACACATTTACATCGCTGCGCCACCTCTATATTTAGTAAAAAAAGGAAATAAAAAAGAATACGCTTGGAACGACGATCAACGTGATATTGCTAATGAAAGAATGGGTGGAAGCGCTGCAATTCAACGTTATAAAGGTCTTGGAGAAATGAATGCAGAGCAATTGTGGGAAACGACAATGGATCCTTCTTTTAGAACTTTACGTCAAGTAACAATTGATAGTCTTGCAGAAGCAGACAGAGTTTTCTCAATGTTAATGGGAGATGAAGTACCACCAAGAAGAGAATTTATTGAAAAAAATGCAGTTTATGCTAAAATTGATGCGTAAGTAAAAGTTTATTGTTTTTGGTTTATAGTTTTTAGTTAACAAAAAACAATAAACCAAAAACTACAAACCATAAACATAACTATAAAATTATTATAAAATGAAAGTTACCATTGTAGGAGCAGGAAACGTAGGCGCAACTTGTGCTGACGCTATTGCTTATAGAAGAATTACAAGCGAAATTGTATTGCTAGACATTAGAGAAGGATTTGCAGAAGGAAAAGCATTAGATATTATGCAAACCCAAACCACACTTGGATTTAATACTAAAGTGGTTGGTGTTACTAATGATTATGCTAGAACAGCAGGAAGTGATGTTGTAGTTATAACGTCTGGTATTCCAAGAAAACCCGGAATGACACGTGAAGAGTTAATAAGCATTAATGCCGGAATTGTAAAATCGGTAGCAGAAAGTTTGTTGCAACATTCGCCTAATGCAATTGTTGTTGTAGTTTCTAACCCAATGGATACAATGACTTACTTAACATTAAAAGCTACAGGTTTACCTAAAAACAGAATAATAGGTATGGGTGGAACGCTAGACAGTTCTAGATTTAAAACCTATTTATCGCAAGCATTAGACAAACCAGCCAATGATATTTCTGGAATGGTAATTGGTGGTCATGGAGACACTACAATGATTCCGTTAACGCGTTTGGCAACTTATAATGGTGTTCCAGTTTCACAATTTTTATCGCAAGAACAACTTGATAAAGTAGCTGCAGATACTATGGTTGGTGGCGCAACTTTAACAGCATTACTTGGTACTTCTGCTTGGTATGCACCTGGAGCTTCGGTTGCTTATTTGGTAGATAGTATTTTAAACGATCAAAAGAAATTAATTCCTTGCTCAGTCTTTGTAGAAGGCGAATATGGGCAAAATGATATTTGCATTGGTGTACCTTGTATTATAGGTAAAAATGGTGTAGAAGAAATTGTTGATATCAAACTAAACGATGTTGAAAAAGCGTTGTTTGCTAAAAGTGCCGATGCTGTAAGAAGTATGAACGATGCCTTGAAATCGGTTTTATAAAAAAACTATTAATTTATATTTAAAAAGACTGCAATTTTTGTGGTCTTTTTTTATCTATAATGGTTTTATACAATTATTTTTTTTTTTTGGATAAATTTTCTTGCGAAATGTAAACTTGAATTTATTACAAAATTCACAATCTTGCCAAAAGCATTATAGAAGCTGGCTTTTATGATAAATTTCATTAATTTTCAATCTAATGACGTCATTCATATTTTAAATTAATCGTTGCTTTCAGAAATCAATTTATAAGAACAATAGAACAATGTTGACGCCAATAAATAAATTGCAATTAGTGAAAGGCCATAATTGTTATTTTCAGGAAATACAATATCGCCTAAATTATTTGAGTAATTCTTGTATTTATTTTCCAAAAAAGTAATTGGCGATATTGTTAATATTATACCAAGAATTAAAAATAGTTTTGATAAATTTTTTTTGTTGTATTGAATCATTAGTTTTTTTTATTTCAATTATTTAATTTTGAATGGTTTTTTATATGCATGCTTATCACAATTTAATAATTTTCCATCTTAAAAGCTTAAGCTAAATTCTTGTATTCTCCAAATCGGCTACGAGCTTGCTGCTAACTTATCAACAGACGCAATAATCAATTTATAAGCACCTCCAAATATAAAAAAAATCCTCAACCGTATTTACAATTAAGGATTAAAATTATTATAGCTAATTTTTATTTCTTTTTTAACACCTTGTATTCTTCATAACATTGACTTTTTGCATCAAGAATTTGCAAGTCATTGTCGGTCTGTATAAACGCATCAGAGTAACTATAATTTGATAGAATTTCTACAATTTCTAACACCAATTGGCAATTATCTCAAGAGGATATTTTAGAAAAAAGGTTGCTTTGGGCAAAGAATACTATTAAAGATATAAAGAGGATTGAGGAACGGTATTTCGCTGAAAATTAATATAATACTTGACTTTTAAATTGAATATCGGTTATTAAACTTGGATTTAATTCATATCTATAAAGTCCGTTATTGCCAATAGCAAAAAGTGAGTTTTCTTTTATAATTAAATCAAAACAATTTTTTTCGATAGTATTTACCAAAACTGGCTCATTTGGATTAGTAATATTGAATATTTTGATAACATCATCACACACAAAAAGATAGTTATTATAAAGTGCTAAACCTTTAGGATAAGTTAAATTTCTAGAATGAATTAATATTGGATTGTTTAAATTCGTTGTATTGTAAACTTGTAAAACATTTAGATTATTTCCACAAAAAGTACCAGAATGTAGTGTTACAAATGAATGTGTAGCATTTGCAACAACTGGATCACAAGAAGTAAAATGTTGCGCACTAGATAATTGAACAGGATTTTCTGGATTTTCTAAGGAGTAAATAAACATTCCGTTTCTTGAACCAATAAATAAATATTGATCATAAAAGAATAATGTTTCAATATTAAATCCAACTTCAACTTCGTTTACACTAACAGGAACTGATGAATTTAATAACGAAAAAACATTTAATTTAGAATTATCAACCGCATAAAGATAGTTTCCTTTTAGTGCAAATATTGCCAAAGAACCGCCTTGACCATCACTAGTTGATGAATTAGCTTTATCAGTGGAACAACTTGTTATCAATAAAATAAATACAAATAATGATATAATTTTTTTCATAATTTAGTTGTTAGGAATCCAATTTATAATTATCTGATCATTTGATCCATTGCCATTAAAACCTTGTGGAGAAAGTTTTTGAGGAAAAGCATTTTGAATTCTGTTGGTAACTAAAATAGAATTAGTAGAAACATTATAATTTACACTGACTAAATCTACTGCTTGATTAACATATAAAATACTATTTCGAATTGCCAAATCTGTTGCTCCAGGAAAGTTTATGTAACCTATTGCGATAGGATTAGAAGGATTGGAATAATTATATATTTGAAAACCTTTATTTACATCGTTAACAAACATTACATCATCTTTTATGTAAATTTTTCCAGAATTGATAGTTGTTTTTGGATTTTCTAATACAATCGAACTTTCTAATTGAGCTCTTGTTAAATATACAGGTTTATAATTATTAGGTAGCGTTTCTATTGGTTCAGGACGAAAAATACAACTTGTAAAAAGCTGCATAATAATTGCAAAATATAGAATGTATTTTTTATCCATTTTTATTTTTTCCTAAGATGAAAAATTATTGAAATGGTTGCGTTGGAATTTGTTAAAGTTTTAAATATGTTTTTTTAAAAAGAGTTTAATTTTTTTTTAATTGCTCCAAATGGCTGTGCTTGTTGCACAACTAAATAAATCTGCTAAAATTGATTTTGTATAAATAAAAAAACAAATTGTATTTGAAAATCAGATAGTTATATTTTTAATAAATTACTAAAACTAATTTTTTTGAAAATTTTTAGTTGTACAACAAGCATTGCTGTTGGCGGTAGTTTTCGTTCTAAATTTAGTCACTTTCATTTTTAAATCTTTCTGCCCATTTTGGATTTAATTGAAATAAAGTAAACTCAACTTTCCTTTTCAAAATTGTAGATGAACTTTTTTTCCACTTCGAGTTATTGATAAACATCCATGCGGTTGACCGGAAAATGAAATATAAAACTTCGCTTTTATCTTTGGTTTTAAATATTATCTTTGTTTCAAATTCTTCAATGTTTTGATAATCTTCGACAAAGTAATAATCAGGATTAACGCAAATAGCTTGAAGAATATAATATTCATCCTCGATTGATAAGAATGGTAAACAATCTTTATTCTCCTTTTCGTTTGGCAAATATTCAGATAAGCTACTACCAAATTTAGCCGCAATCTCTTCCATGTTTAGCTTCAAAGTTTGATAATTTTCTGGCATTGTCTTAATGTCTAGTTTTTGGTTTACGGTTCTCGAGAAAATTACGACTAACTCATAAACAGTCACAACAATCAATTCAAAAACATCACCAAATATAAAAAAATCCTTAACCGTATTTACAATTAAGGATTAAAATTATTATTTCTTAAAACCGCTATAAGCTGCTGTCTTTTATTTACATAAAGAATTATAAATCACAATCATTTTTGTAAACTCTTCATAACTGCTATCAAAATCTCCATTATATTCTGAATTAAAAGCATCACACTGTTTTAGATAGGGAATTATGTATTTTTTTCGGTCTCTACTTTTTCTTATGTCATAAAAAGTACCATCTGGCATTTTAATAAAAAATTTAGTTATAGAAGAATTTGTATTAACTCCACCCATAAAACCAGTGCCCATATTGTTAACACTCATTCCGTTATAATAGTAGTTTACTTTTAATTTGCCATCTACAACACGTCTTGCCCACTTTACATAGCTTTTAGGTTTATTAGCTTTTTGAGGGATTTTATCAATTACATTACCATTCATGTAAAATGATGTTACGTCAGTTAAGTTTTTCTTTCCCTTTAATTCGACAGTTTTACCTTCCATATCTGTGTAGTCTATACTTGACAAGTAGCTTTGAATAGTGAGGCTGTAATTTAATTGCTTTGCATATATAGTATCTGTGCCACGAACGAAATAAAAAACTTTATTCTGTGCAAAGGAACTTAAACAGCAAAAAATAGACATCAATAAAATTTTTTTCATAAATTTAAGATTTAGATTATAATTGCAAATATATTATTTAAATAATTACTTTTAATTTTGAATAGTCATTATTTTGAAATATAATACTACAACATATGCTATCAACCTATTTCAGGAAATGTCATTTATTTAGTTGTGCAACAAGTACCACTGTTAGGGGTAACTTTATTTTTTTCTATTTAAAATGATTTTTATAACTTTACTTATTGTTTTGTTGGATTGTTGTAATTTAATAGCTATTTTTTTGTGTATGCCAATTTCCCATGGTTCTTCTGGTAAAAGCTTCTCAACTTCATCAATTAATTCGTCACTAATTTCAACTTTTGGTTTTGGTTGTATATGAATTTTTTCCTTTTTTGGGAAATTAGGAATAATATAGTCATCATAAAGTATTTGAAAAAATTTCAAATTTTGATTTGTTTTCGATGTTTTTTTGAAAACATTTATAAAGTCTTTAATTTTATTTTTTTCTGAACATATTTTTACTTCAATAAAATTATCAAATAAAATTCTTTTTTCTAATAAAATATCTTTAAATGTAACTAATTCATCATTACACCAAAATGTATAATTATCATTAATTAAATCTAAATTTTCAGATTTTAGTTGAAATGAAAACCAAATCGTTCTGTTATCAATTTGTTTTTCATCAATTTGTTTTATGCTTTGCAAATATTTCAAAGTGTTTTTATTTACAATTTCTGCAAAGATTTTTATATCATCAATTGCGTTTGTAATATATTCATGACTTATTGAAACACCTAATTTGTCAGTATCATATTTTTTTCTATATTGTTTATCTGTTTTTCCAAGATTGTAAACGTGTAAATGTCTTCTATCATGATATTCAATAATTCTTTCTTTTGACGGAAAAAAAGAATTCAAATCTAGGTTAAATTTAGTTTTATAATATTTGATGATTTTATCAAATCCACCACTAGATAATTGTCTGCATTCTTTGTTAATAATTTTAGTAAAAATTTCTGTCAAAGATTTATATGATAAAAGCTCTTGATGTTGAAACTCAATTATATTATTGGTTCGAAATGGTTGTTTAGTTTCAGTAAAAATAAATTTAATATTGTCAATTAAATACTGTTCAAGTATTGAAATAGGTTTTATTAATAATAATTCTTTGAAATCAAATGAAAGAGTATTTATATTTGATTCAAAATCTTTTAGATTTTTAACTATACAATTTTCTATAGTACTTTCTATTTCCCAACTTGTTTTTTTTATTAGCCTTGTTTGTTCATATGCTATTAATGTAGAATTGTAGAGATTCAATAAATCTTCTATTTCATTTGTAAATATTTTATAAGCAATTTTCAAGATATTTCGTGTTTTTTAGAAACAATTACTGCCAACTCATAACCAGTCACAATAATCAATTCAAAAGTATCTCCAAATATAAAAAAATCCTTAACCGTTTTTACAATTAAGGATTAAAATTAGTATTTCTAATAATTATTTCTTTTTCAACACCTTATATTCTTCATAACATTGACTTATTGCATCAAGAATTTGCAAGTCATTGGCGGTTTGAATAAAAGCTTCGGAGTAACTGCAATGGGTTAAAATCTCTGCAATTTCTTTTTTGTCAATTCCTAAAAGTGCGGCTATGGTTTCTCTATCAAATTTGGTTTCTAATAAATTTCTAACCGTATCGTCTTTTTTCATTTCTTTTAATCGCTTCAATTCTTTAGGTTTTTTTCCAAAGAAATTATAAAGCATATCTGCCGGATTAAAAATAGAATTCATAACTCTAGAAAATGCATTGGGCGATTTATCGCCACCTTCATAAGCATTGGGCAAACCAGAAATGCTGTATCTATAATTCTCTTGCTCTGGAATTAGTTTGGTATCAACTTCTAAATATCCGGTAAGTTTGTATTTTCTAATTATAACTTCTTCTAGTGCAATTGCTTTTTCTGTAAGTTGAATTTTAGCGTCGCCATTTTTTATCCAGTCATTTGTAACCTTTACTTTAATAGATTGATAACCTATCATAGTAATGTGCAAAGTATCAGTTGCATCAGCATCAATTTCAAAATATCCGCTTGTATTAGAAACGGTTCCTTTTACTTTATTAACATTTATAATATTTACGTTTGATAACGGATTTAAAGTGTTTCCATTAACAATTGTTCCTTTCACTTTTGTTTGAAATGAAACTCCTTGTCCTAACGAAATGGTAATGGTAAAAAAAAGTAAAAATGCTATACTATATTTCATCTTATTATTTGAAGGTTTAAAAGTAAAAAACTCTAAATGATATTTTGTTGCTTTTTTAAATTATTATAAGAAAATTAACAAATCAAAATTAGAATTTTATAATCTAAATAAAAAAAACACTAATCTTGATTTTGCAAAATTAGTGTTTTTAATAGTATAATTTTCAAGTTAAAATTTAACTTCTTCTTGGTCTTTTTGGTCTGTCTTCAGATGAATTACTTGAAGAACGTTCTTCACCATTGGCAGTAAAAGGTCTTGATTCTCTTTGAGCTGAACCTGGTTCTCTTCTTGGAGATGCACCTCTATCGCTTCCAAATCTGTTTTCTCTTGGAGCCGAATTTCTATCACTTCTAAAACCGCCTTCTCTTGGAGCTGCGTTTCTATCACTTCTAAATCCACCTTCTCTTGGAGCAGAATTTCTGTCGCTTCTAAAACCTCCAGAACCAGAACTTCTTTCGTTTCCACCTCTAAATCCGCCAGAACTTCTTCCGCCAAAACTTCCACCAGAACCTCTGTTGTTGTGATCGCGTCTTCCGCCACCATCGTTTTTAGAAATTTCTACATTAATACGTCTTCCTTCTAGTTGAACATTATTCAACACTTCCATTACTTTATCAGTATGTTCTGGATCAGTATTAAAGAAAGAAAATCCTTCTTTTACATCTACTTTAAAGACATCATCACGACCTAAATCTAATGTTTCTTTTAAATAATCTTTTAATGACATCCAATCGAAATTGTCTCTAGAACCAATATTTACAAAATAGCGAACTGCTCCACCATTATTGTTTTCTCTTGGTTCTCTATCGTCACGTCTTTCAGAACCTGATGATTGAGAAGATAAATCTCTAGTTTTCTTGTAATAATTAATAAATCTATTAAATTCTACAGAAACCATTTTTTTGATCAACTCTTCTTTAGATAAACTTTCCAATACATTATTAATTGCTGGAAGGTAATTGTCAATTTCGTGATCTACTTCGGTATCTTTAATTTTGTTTGCCAAATGCAGTAATTGTATTTCGCAAATTTCTATTCCAGACGGAATTGTTTTTTCTTCAAATTTTTGCTTAATAATTCTTTCAATTGAAGAAATTTTACGCAATTCACTTTTAGTAACAATTACAATAGAAGTTCCTAATTTTCCTGCTCTACCAGTTCTTCCAGAACGGTGATTGTAGGTTTCAATTTCGTCTGGCAATTGATAATTTACTACGTGAGTAATGTTATCAACATCAATTCCACGAGCTGCAACATCTGTAGCAACAAGCATTTGAATTTGTCTTCCTCTAAACGATTTCATAACGCCATCACGTTGTGCTTGAGATAAATCTCCGTGCAATGCTGCTGCGCTATAACCGTCTTCAATTAATTTTTCGGCAACGGCTTGTGTATCACGTTTTGTTCTACAAAAAATTACCGAGAAAATATCTGGATTACAATCTGCCAATCGTTTCAATGCTTCGTATCTATCACGAGCATTTACTAAATAATATTCGTGAGAAACTGTAGCCGAACCTGAATTTTTAGCTCCAACTGTAATTTCTACTGGATCGTGCATAAATTGTTTTGCAATTCTAGCGACTTCTGCTGGCATAGTTGCTGAGAACAACCATGTACTTTTTTCATCTGGTGTTGTTGAAAGTATGTTTACGATGTCTTCGTAAAAACCCATATTCAACATTTCGTCTGCTTCGTCTAGAATACAGTAATTAATTTGAGAAATATTTACTAATCCTCTATTAATCATATCTTGCATTCTTCCTGGAGTTGCCACAATTACTTGTGCACCTCTTTTAATGTCTCTAGCTTGCTCTGTAATACTAGCTCCACCGTAAACTGCTACCACATTAATACCTTTTTCGTATTTAGAGTAGTTTTTAATTTCGTTGGTAATCTGTAAGCAAAGTTCGCGAGTAGGAGATAAAATTAACGCCTGTGTATTTCTATTGTTGGCATCAATTTTCTGAATAACTGGAAAACCAAAAGCTGCCGTTTTCCCTGTCCCAGTTTGAGCCAACGCAACTAAATCAATGTCTTTTTCCAATAAGAGAGGTATCGCTTTCTCCTGTACTTCGGTCGGATTCTCAAATCCTAGATCTAAAATCGCCTTCAGTAACGATTCACTCAATCCTAATTGTTCAAATTTATTCATATAATATTTTAAATATTTTGCAAAAGTACGGCAAATTATTGTTAATAACTAATGATAAATTGAGATTTGGCTTTTTATTAATCTTTGATTTTCAGATTATTACGTTTTTAATTTAATAATAAGGAATTTTTAATTAATGATTTAACGTCGTTTAAAGTCAATAATAGCTTTAAAATTCAAAATTATAAGTTATTTAAATAGGTTATTAATTGTTTTACTGCAATTCCGCGATGGCTAATTCTAGCTTTTTCTTCAATTTCAAATTGCCCAAAAGTTATATCACAATTATTTGGTTTAAATAGTGGATCGTATCCAAAACCATTAGTACCGATTTTTTCTTTTGTAATTATTCCATCAATTATTCCTGTAAATAAAGTCTGTTTACCATCTAAATTTAAAGCAATTACTGTTTTAAAATTGGCTTTTCTGTTGGTTACAAATTCTAATTTTGCTAATAATTTATCCATATTATCAGCATCATTTCTTTGTTCGCCAGCATATCTTGCAGAATGTACTCCAGGTTTTCCATTTAAAATTTCTACTTCAAGTCCAGAATCGTCTGCGAAGCAATTGTGACCATATTTAGTAGTTACATAATTGGCTTTTAAAATTGCATTTCCTTCTATTGTTGAAGCATTTTCCTCAATTTCTTCAAAGCAACCAATATCTTCTAGACTTAAAATTGTTATTGAATTAGGTAAAAGAAGTTGAATTTCTTTTATTTTGTTTTTATTATTTGAAGCAAAAACTAATTCCATATTTATTTGTTAAACCAAAGTTAAATTTTTTACGTATGTTTATATTCCCAATCTTAATTAAACCTAAATGAAAAATTTTTACTCACATTTTTTAGTAACAATTTTGTGTCTGTTTTTTTCAAATTTTCTTTATTCACAGTTTGAAATAAATAATAATAGTGAATTTGACGAAAAATCACTTCATACTTTCACAAAAATAATAAATTTAAAACAAGAAAATCTTTCAATAAACGATATTTTAAAAATTTCTGATAAAAAGTTTAAGAATTTAACTTCTGAAAATACCGATTTAGGATTTACAAATGACAATTATTGGCTAAAATTTTCTGTTAAAAATAATTCTATTCAAAAACAAAAGTATTTTATAGAAACATCTAGACCGATTGTAGATTATGCAGCTTTTTATAAAGTTTCAAATAATTATGTTGTAGAAATACAAAAAAGTGGCGATCATATTCCTTTTAACCAGAAAAGTGTAAATCATAGAAAAACCATTTTTAAGCTAAACTTAAATCCTAGCGAATTTTCAGAATATTACATCCATTTAAAAAGCGATGGCGAAGTTATAAATGCTCCAATACTTATTAGAACCACAGAAAATTTAATAGATAATACAGCTTTTGAACAAATTGTATTTGGCTTTTTTTATGGTATTTTATTGATTACAAGTATTTTATATTTTTTCTTTCATTATGCAATGAAAGAAAAAGTTTTTTTGTTTTACAGTTTGTATGTAGTACTAATTGGGTTGTTGCAATTTTCTTTAGATGGCTATTTTCATCAGTATGTTTTGCCAAATGCTGGTTGGTTTTCAGACAAGTCAGTTTTAATTTTCGCTATTTTTTCTGCTATATTTCTTGGAAATTATGCTCAAGATTTTTTACATGTTAAAAAAGTAAATAAAAATTTAGATTATGCTTTTAATGCGTTATACATTTTACTTTCAATACTGTTTTTAATAATTGTTTTTTTACCTTTTTATTTTCAATATTGTTATCCTGCAATGAATGTTTTTGGGTTGTTTTTATTAATACTTATAGTTTCATCAATGGTTCAAATTTATGTAAAACTTAAACAATTTTATTTATTTTTTACATTAGGTATTTTCTTTTTAATATTAGGTTTTGTAGTTTTTATATTAAAGAATTTCAGTATTTTACCTTATAATTTTATTACAGAAAACAGTTCTAAATTAGGCACTGGAGTTGAAGTAATTTTTCTTTCACTTTCTATGGCAAGTTTAATTAAAAAACTGAAAGAAGATAGAGAAAGTTCTCAAGAATTAGCACTTCAAAAATCGGAAGAAATGAACGAGTTAAAATCTTATTTTTTATCAAATATTAGTCACGAATTGCGAACTCCATTAAATACAATTATGAATTTAATTGAACTAATAAATGGTGAAACAGATAGCAATGCTATTCAAAAAAAGTGTGAAATAATTAAATATTCATCTCAAAGTTTATTGAGTTCTGTTAACGATATCTTAGACTTTTCTAAAATTGAAAAAGACGAAATAGTCTTAGAAGAACTAGAATATGATGCACATAAATTATTTGAAGAAATTAAAAATAATTTTGCACAAAGAGCTAAGGAACAAGAAATTGATTTTCAGTTTTCTCAAGCAATAAATGTTCCTAAAATTATAAAAGGTGATTGTAGTAGAGTGCATCAAATTTTGACAAATATTCTTAATAATGCTTTTAAGTTTACTACAGATGGAATTATTAAATTTAAAATAGAATGCAAAGAAATTGACAGTGATAGTGTAGCATTAAATTTTATAATATCAGATACAGGAATTGGAATTCCTAAATCTAAAATAAATTCTATTTTTGATTCTTTTTCTCAATATAGTATTAATAATAAACGAAAATATGGTGGTTTAGGTCTTGGGTTATATATTGTAAAAGCTTTGGTAGATTTACACAAAGGTAAAATAGAAATGGACAGTATTGTAAATCAAGGAACGGTTTGTAAAGTATCATTTTCTGTAATAAAAGTAAAAGAACAAGAAATTATTGAGGTTGTATCAGAAGTAAATTATGATTTAAAAGGAAAACATATTTTGGTGGTAGAAGACAATGCTATGAACCAAATGGTAATTAAAATGATCACTAAAAAATGGTTAAATACAACTTTAGATTATGCTATAAACGGTCAAGAAGCTTTAAATTTAATGACTACAAATAGATATGATTTGATTTTAATGGATTTGCAAATGCCAATTATGGATGGTTATGAAGCCACAATAGCCATACGAAACGGAAATTGTGGCATAAATGATAGGAACATTCCAATAATTGCAGTTACTGCCGATGTTATGGAAACTACAAAAAATCGAGTAAAAGAAATTGGTATGAATCTTTATCTTTCGAAACCAATTAATAAAGAATTACTTTACAACTCTATAAAAGAGTTAATTTTAAAATAATGCATAGTAATTATTATGAATCAATTAAATTTATAATTACTTTTGCCACGTTTTAAAAACACTATTTTATTATGGTAAAAGATTTATTCGAAAGAATTCAAAACAATAAAGGTCCACTGGGAAAATGGGCTTCGCAAGCCGAAGGTTATTTTGTTTTTCCTAAACTTGAAGGAGAACTTGGACCAAGAATGCAATTTCACGGAAAAAATATTTTAAACTGGAGTTTGAACGACTATTTAGGTCTTGCCAATCATCCAGAAGTTAGAAAAGCAGATACTGATGCGGCAATTCAATATGGCGCAGCATATCCAATGGGCGCAAGAATGATGAGTGGTCACACTGATGCTCACGAACAACTTGAAAATGAATTGGCTGCTTTTGTAATGAAAGAATCTGCCTATTTATTAAACTTTGGTTATCAAGGAATTATGTCAACAATTGACGCATTAGTTACTAAAAATGATATTATTGTTTATGATGTAGATGCGCACGCTTGTATTATTGATGGTGTACGTTTGCACATGGGAAAACGCTTTACATACCGTCATAATGATTTAGAAAGTATGGAAAAAAACCTGCAACGTGCTACTAAAATGGCAACAGAAACTGGTGGCGGAATACTTTTTATTACCGAAGGAGTTTTTGGAATGCGAGGTCAGCAAGGAAAATTAAAAGAAATTGTTGCTTTAAAACAAAAATATAATTTTAGATTACTTGTAGACGATGCTCACGGTTTTGGAACCTTAGGAAAAACTGGTGCTGGCGCAGGTGAAGAACAAGGTGTTCAAGATGATATTGATGTTTATTTCTCAACATTTGCAAAATCCATGGCAAGTATTGGTGCTTTTATTGCTGCCGATAAAGAAATTATAGATTATTTAAAATACAATCTTCGTTCTCAAATGTTTGCTAAATCGTTACCAATGATTCAAACACTTGGCGCTTTAAAACGTTTAGAATTATTAAAAAATCATCCAGAATTAAAAGATAAACTTTGGGAAAACGTAAATGCATTACAAAATGGTTTGCGCCAAAGAAATTTTAATATTGGCGATACAAATACTTGTGTAACACCAGTTTATTTAGAAGGAAGTGTACCAGAAGCAATGATTATGGTAAACGATTTAAGAGAAAATTATGGTATTTTCTTGTCAATTGTAATTTATCCTGTAATTCCTAAAGGTATAATTTTACTTAGAATGATTCCTACAACTTCACACACAATTGATGATATTAATGAAACACTAACAGCATTTGAAGCAATTAGAGAAAAATTAGTAAACGGAACTTATAAAGAAATTGCAGACAAAACTACTGTAGATATGGATGCAGTGTAAGGAAATTCAATTGTAAAAAAGTTAAATCAAAATCCAATTTCAATTAGAAGTTGGATTTTTTTGTAGTTTTATAAAAACCAAAATTATGAAAAACAGAATCATTATTTTATCATTAGTAAGTAGTGCATTTTTTTCTTGTAAAAAAGTAGATGTAAGTGTTACAAAAAAGGTTACAGAAGAAAAAGAAATTTCTATAAATAATAGTATAACAGAATGTTATGAAT
The DNA here is from genome assembly GCF_043760115.1 of Flavobacterium sp. Lineage (GTDB taxonomy): Bacteria > Bacteroidota > Bacteroidia > Flavobacteriales > Flavobacteriaceae > Flavobacterium. The sequence goes on along the minus strand of NZ_JAYUPK010000065.1, from coordinate 37,930 downwards.
ACATTAAAAACAAAGACACAATAAAGGCGCAATTGGTAGTAAATGATACAATTGTTTCTGGCGATTTAAATTATAAATTATTTCAAAAAGACAAAAACACAGGTAAAATTGCAGGAACTTTAAGCGGAGATACAATTTTTGCAGATTATACTTTTATGTCTGAAGGAATAGAATCTGTTAGACAAGTAGCATTTTTAAGAAAAAATAAAACACTAGTTGAAGGTTATGGAGAGAGTAAAGAAATCAAAGGAAAATTAGTTTTTCAAGACACTAAAAAGTTAAATTTCACTTCAAGTTTAGTACTAACCGAAGTAACTTGTAATTAAAAAAAACACCTAAATAAAAACACTTTTTAAACTTTAAAAAGTGTTTTTATTTTTTATAATACGCTTTCAAAACTTCTTTTCTACCAATAGTTTTTGTAATAATATCATTATCTAAATTCCAACCTCTTGCAGGCGAATATTCTCTTCCATACCATATAATCTGAAGATGCAAATCGTTCCAAACATCCATAGGAAATATTTTTTTAGCATCTTTTTCGGTTTCAGTAACATTCTTGCCTGACGTTAAATTCCATCGATACATCAATCTATGAATGTGCGTATCAACAGGAAACGCAGGAAAACCAAATGCCTGACTCATAACTACACTTGCCGTTTTATGACCAACAGCAGGAAACGATTCTAAAGCTTCAAAACTCTTAGGTACAATTCCGTCATATTTATCAATTAAAATGTGCGACAAACCGTGTATTCCTTTACTTTTCATTGGCGATAATCCACAAGGTCTAATAATTTCCTTAATCTCTTCCACACTCATTTTCACCATATCATACGGATTATCCGCTTTGGCAAACAACATTGGCGTAACCAAATTCACTCGCACATCAGTACATTGCGCAGACAACAAAACCGCAATCAATAAAGTATATGGATCTTTGTGATCTAGCGGAATTGGAATAGTAGGATACAATTCTTTTAACGTATTTATAACAAATGTTGCACGCTCTTTTTTGGTCATTTCTTTAAATTTGAATACATTTATGCTGTAAAAATACTAGAAATATTTTAATATGCCACATCCAGCTTTCCGTTTCAAGTTTTATTGAGCAAAGCAGTTTTTGTGTGCACTAAAAAGAGCTTCTTGCGGTCGCTTTTTTAGCACAACAAAAAACTAGCTTTCCTTCAATAAAAGCTTTCCACTTCAATCTGGGGCAAAGTTAAGTGCAAAATTGGAGGTACGAGATTAGAAATACGAAGTTGTATTTCAAATTAAAAGAAAATTAAAGTAAAAAAAAATGAAAAATAATTTATTAAAAGTAGCTTTATTATTTTTTGGGTCATTAATTTTTTTGTTTGGTTGCAATCAAACAAAAAAATCAAATGCTAAAAGTTTTAAAAAAGCGACAGTAGAAAATAATTTTAAACTTAATAAAGTAGCTGATACAAGCAAGTTAGAAACCATATATAACGATGGTAGAATTACAGCAGTTAGAAATGTTAAATATTATGGTTATCTTGTAAGAGATTCAAAACCATTTGGAAATACAAAACTAGGATTAACAACTGTTATTACTGAATGGAATAAATATGATGCCAACGTCGCAACTGCACAAAGTTCATTTATTGAAAAGGCGTTATTTTTAGAAGAAACAGAAAAGAAACAAATGATAGAAAATGGGTTTGAACCATCAAACAGTACAATGGTTGGTGCTGACGAAGAAACAAATAGACGAATCAAAGAACCATCTATAAGATATTGGGCAGTTGCAAGCAAGATGTTTGAAAAAGAATTTAAAAATCTTAAAAAAGCAGATGGCATTTCTAACCGAGACACAACCTATGTAACCTTTGATTTTATAACTACTAATGGATTTTATACTGTTCAAGAGAAGAAAAGTGAACTCGAAAATGGCAAATCAATTTGGAGTAATTTATTTAAAGAATCGAAATTCTTAAACACTGAAATGGCAAGAGTGCAAAATGAATCACAAAAAGATGCAGAAAAAAGATATAATGCAAGTCAGTTAAAAAAGAAATAAACAAAAAAACAATAATTCAAAAACAACAAACCAAAAACAACAAACCAAAAACAAAAAACAATAAACAATAAATCACAAACAACAAACCATAAATAATTAAAAAATGACAAACTTAAAAAAAGGAGATAAAGCACCAAACTTTTCAGGAATAGATCAAGATAACAAATCGCACAAACTAGAAGATTACAAAGGAAAAAAGTTAGTAGTTTTCTTTTATCCAAAAGCAAATACTCCAGGTTGCACTGCCGAAGCTTGCGATTTAAGCGATAATTATGAACGTTTTCAAGCCAATAATTATGAATTACTTGGCGTAAGCGCAGACAATGCCAAAGCGCAAGGAAAATTTAAAGACAAGTTCAGTTTTCCATTTCCATTATTGGCAGACGAAGATAAATCTGTGATAAATGCATTTGGGGTTTGGGGACCAAAAAAGTTTATGGGAAAAGAATACGATGGAATTCACAGAACAACTTTCATAATAAACGAAAACGGAATTATAGATGAAGTAATTTCAGATGTAAAAACCAAAACTCATGCAAGTCAAATATTAGGATAAATTATTTTACCACAATATCATATTTCATCAACAAACCTTTTAAACCTTCAACAGAGAATTGCGCTTTTTTAAGTTTGTTTTTCTCAGGATCGATTGTGTAATTGTAGCTTGTAGAAAAATCGGCTTTGTTGGCAATTGTTCCTTCAAAAACCGCTAATCGTAAATTACAATTATCAAAAATAACTTCTGTTAAATCACTTTCCATAAAATCTACCGAAACCATACTGCAATTTAAAAACTGCATTTTTTTAAGTTTCAGTTTATAGAATTTTGCATAGTCTAAAAGGCAATCTTTAAAACGAAACTCATATATAACTTGATCTGTCATTGCAAAATTAACATTAGTAAAATTACATTTGGTAAAAAAAGCACCACGAAGTGAAACATAATTTATTTTAGTATCGTTAAAATTACAATCAAAAAAATTACAATCTATAAAGGTAACTGCCATAAAATCACACTGAGTAAAATCGCAATTTCTAAACACACAGTTTTCAAAATCTTTGTATTTAATATCAATTTCTTCAAAATTTTTATCTGTAATTTCTTCGTCTAAGATGTAATCTGCGCTCATTTTTTGGTTTTAAAAATGTAAAATTACTCATTTGATTCGTTACTTTAACTAAAAATTAATATTCGTTTTCTAGGAACACCACAATTTTAATACTAATTTTATAATCTATGGAAATGAACACAAAAAAAGGATTTTTCTTCAAGCAATACGAAGCGCCATTTCAATCGCCATTTGACAAACTTTTTGAGATTTTCAAAGAATTAATTACGCATACATCAGGCGATTTTGATGAAGCAATAGATTGGTTACGTCAATTGGATGTAGAATATAAACTTACAGATGCCGATTATACTATTGATGACTTTATTGAAGATTTAAAGAAAAAAGGATACATCCGCGAAGAACTAAAAGAGGATGGAACATCTGGAACTGGCATAACTGCAAAAACAGAAAGAGCAATTCGTCAACAAGCATTGGATCAAATTTTTGGGAATCTTAAAAAATCAGGAAGCGGTAATCACAAAACTAAATATTCTGGTGCTGGCGATGAACAAACTGGCGAATTTAGAAACTACCATTTTGGCGACAGCTTAGAAAGTATTTCACTTACTGAAAGTTTGCGTAATGCTCAAATCAATAATGGTACAGAAGAATTTATGCTCACCGAAAATGATTTGGTTGTAGAAGATGCACAATTCAAATCCCAAATGAGTACGGTTTTAATGATAGACATCAGCCACAGTATGATTTTGTATGGTGAAGATAGAATTACACCAGCCAAAAAAGTGGCAATGGCATTAGCAGAGTTAATTACTACAAGATATCCAAAAGATACTATCGATATTCTGGTTTTTGGTAATGATGCTTGGCCAATCGCAATTAAAGATTTGCCCTATTTAAAAGTTGGACCTTATCATACCAATACAGTTGCAGGTTTGCAATTGGCAATGGATATTTTGAGAAGAAAACGGAATACCAATAAGCAAATTTTTATGATTACCGACGGTAAACCAAGTTGCGTTCGTGAAAAAGATGGAACGTATTATATGAACAGCAATGGTTTGGACGAATATATTGTAGAACAGTGTTATAATCAAGCGCAACAAGCAAGAAAGTTACACATTCCGATAACAACATTTATGATTGCCAACGATCCATATTTGCAAAAATTTGTAAATAGATTTACCGAAGCCAATCAAGGAAAAGCATTTTATACTGGCTTAAAAGGTTTGGGAGAAATGATTTTTGAAGATTATGAAACGAATAGGAAGAAGAAGATTAAATAGTTTCGAGTTTTGGGTTTCTAGTTTTAACTATTTAAGAAGAAAAAATTTTACGAATCCGGAGGATTCAAATGTTTATAGATTCAAATGTTTATAAAAAAAAAAGAATAACGAATCCAGCGAATTCAAATGTTTATAGATTCAAATGTTCATAAAAAAACAAGAATAACGAATCCAGCGGATTCACATATTTATAAAAAAACAACGATAAAACAACAATAACGAATCCAGCGGATTCAAATATTTATAATGAAAAACATAACAACATTAGCAGAATTAAAAGCATCAGGATACGTTTCAAGAAGTATTAAAGATGAATTGAGAGATAATTTACGTGAAAAAATAAAATCGGGAAAACCAGTTTTTGAAGGCGTTCACGGATTTGAAAACACTGTAATTCCAGAATTAGAACGTGCCATTTTATCACGTCATAATATCAATTTACTCGGACTTCGTGGTCAAGCCAAAACACGTTTAGCCAGAAAAATGATTGAACTTTTGGATGAATATATGCCAATAGTTTCTGGGTCTGAAATTAATGATGATCCATTAAATCCAATTTCAAGATTTGCAAAAGATTTAATTGCAGAAAAAGGCGATGCAACACCAATTTCTTGGATTCATAGAAGCGATAGATTTTCAGAAAAATTAGCCACACCAGATGTAACCGTTGCTGATTTAATAGGCGATGTAGATCCGATAAAAGCTGCCAATTTAAAACTTTCGTATGCAGATGACAGAGTAATTCATTTTGGAATGATTCCGAGAGCAAATCGCTGCATATTTGTAATCAATGAGTTACCAGATTTACAAGCTCGAATTCAAGTTGCATTATTTAATATTTTGCAAGAAGGCGATATTCAAATTCGTGGATTCAAATTAAGAATGCCTTTAGACATGCAATTCGTTTTTACTGCAAATCCTGAAGATTATACCAATCGTGGAAGTATTGTTACACCATTAAAAGACAGAATTGGTTCTCAAATTCTTACTCATTATCCAGAAACGGTTGCTATTGCAAGAACAATTACAGAGCAAGAAGCAAAATTAAACAAACAACAATCGGAAAGTGTTTACGTTCCATCATTGGCTAGAGATTTGTTAGAACAAATTGCATTTGAAGCCAGAGAAAGTGAATATATTGACAATAAAAGTGGTGTAAGTGCGAGAATGACTATTACAGCTTTTGAGAATTTAGTAAGTACAGCAGAACGAAGAGCATTAAAATCTGGAAGTGATAAAACTACGGTTCGTTTATCTGATTTTATGGGAATTATTCCTGCATTGACAGGAAAAGTAGAATTGGTTTACGAAGGTGAGCAAGAAGGTGCAGCAGTCGTGGCGCAACATTTAATCGGCGACGCAATTCACACCTTTTTTCCTGCATATTTTCCTAAAATTGAAAAATTAGAACGTGATGCTGACAACAGTCCATTTGCAAAAATATTAGAATGGTTTTTTACAGAAACAGGATTTGAATTACTAGACGATGCAACCGATGAAGAATATAAAAAACAATTGGACGAAGTAAAACCTTTAGAAGATTTAATTCAGAAATATCAACCTACAATTGCACTTGAAGATAAGTATTTCTTGAAAGAATTTGTACTTTGGGGTTTGGTAGAATATGACAAACTGAGCAAAGATAGAGTAGATGTTGGGTATCAGTTTAAAGACTTATACGGAAGTTATATTAGTAAGTTGTAAATTTATTTGAAAATAAAAATCGGTTTAGAATTTTCTAAACCGATTTTTTTATAGTTTCTTTTTTTCTAAATCGGTAACCCAATCACTTATTTCAAAATTAAACCAGTCACAAAAAGTGCTAAAATCTCTATTCTGAGGCCAATCATTTTCATCAGTCCATGTTCCATCTAATTCTAATTCGAAAATTTCTTTGAAATATTTCTTAATTAATTGGTCAGCATTTTCAAAATCTACTTTTGTTAGATAGGTTTTACTTTCTCCAAGCATACTGATATTCAATGCTAATTCTGGAGTTAGGTTGTTATTCCAATCTATAAATGGTTTTTTATAACTAATTGTAATTGAGCTTCTTTCTAGAATTTTCATATTGAATTTTTTTATTCATTTATTTCATTAATTTTATTCAAATGGCGTTTGTAAACCACAACAGTATCTGCAAGTTGGTCACCTACACTTTGCTTTCTATCATTTAGTAAAAAGACAATAACATTAACAAAATAAAATATATTAACCAATCCAACAATTATATAGTTTAAAGGTTGTGAAAAAGATTGTATGTATTTTGTTTTTTCAAACCAGCTTAATCCATTAAAATTATTTTCATTTGCTTTAGTAATTCCATGTATATGTAAAAAAACAGAAAACAAACTTAAAATTAACACTGGTAAATATTTCATAAAAGCATCTTTGTAATTTATATTAGAACCATCACTTTTTAAAATAGTTAAACCCATAATTAATTTTCCAGGAGTTGCACCATATTTAACAGGAAGATAAACAAAATATACTAATGTTAGAATTTGAGAAATTGGAAGAATAAAATAATAATTGTTTAAACTTAGAGTATTAATGTACAAAAATAAAATTGTCATTGGAGATAAAAGTAAACTCTCAAGAAGAGTTGCACTAAATCGTTCTCCAAAGTTTCCATAAATGCTCTTAAATGTGTTTTCTAAATAAAGAGGTAATTTGTTTTTCATATTTTTAGTTTAATTGATACTTAATTTCCAATTGTAAAGTTCTTTTTAATTAATGAAAAATCAAACTTATTACTATTTCAATAAAAATAAGCACAACAATAAGCCACTCTAATTTTGAACTTTCTCTTACGTTTAAAACATCTGTAAAAAGAGTCAAATTATCTTCTACAATTTGCAATCGATAATCCAAATCTTTAAAACGAGTATTAATATCAAAATTGGCTTTAAGATTTCGATTTAATAAATTCAATTCTTCATTATCCCAAACCAAGTTTGGATCATCTAAAATATACAAGTTATCAATAATACTGTTTTTAACATTCAGCACTTTACCAATATACTTAAGCAAATTAGTTTTTGAAATATCAATTTTGCCTTTTTTTTCTAATTGAAGAATATACAGTTTGGATGACGAAATAAGATCATCAGTAAGATTTTCATAATAATCTAATGCAACAGATTGACCAATATTTAGCATCACAATTCGTAACATTGAAGAATCTATTTTTGCAACACTTACATAATTATTTTTAACTATTGGTTTGTCATTATTAGAATCGGTTTGAATTAAATACTCTTCGGATAAATTCAAATCGACTAAAGTAGTGGCGTAGTTTTTAATAAAATTTACAAACTCGCTTTTAGCAACAGCATCATAATTGGCAAATACCACAACACCATAATCAAAAACATAAAGGTAACGGTCGTGGTTAGTTAAAGAATAAAACAATTCGGTTGTAGAACCAGAATGTGCTTCTGTTTGAAAATCGTTACGGAACTTTTTAATGTTAAAAGATTCTGCTAATTGAATGGCTTCTATCTTGATTTCCATTGTGATTATTTTTTACAAATATAGAAAATAAATAAAGAAGCAATTTATTTTATAAGTAAGGTAAAATTATATTTCTATAAAAAAAGCCCTAAGTTTCGTTAGAGCTTTTACAATTTTTGACCTTGACTGGATTGACTTCGTCTTTTCAAAATAAAATTAGTAATGGAAATAAAAAGCATTTTTCAATCAAAGATTGAAAAACTTTTTTACTATATAATTTGTTTTATGAACAAGTTCAACATCAAATTATATACTAAAAAAGCCCTAACTTTCGTTAGAGCTTTTCATTCTTAAGTGACCTTGACTGGATTCAAACCAGTAACCTCTTGAGCCGTAATCAAGTGCGCTATTCAGTTGCGCCACAAGGCCTTTTTTTGTGAGTGCAAAGATAGTTATTAATGTCAAAATAACAAATTGTAACCTATAAAATTTAGATTATTTTATTGCTCTTGTGGTTATAAAATAGCGCCAACCAATTATTGCCATTTGAAATTTAGTAGCTTTTGATAAATCCAATTGTTTTTTTGTAAAACTTGGTAATAACAATTTGTTTAATTTGGCTAGAAGTTTATACATTTAATTCAGCTATTTTTATAGTTTAAAATTTAATTAAATAATACTATTTTTTCCACCTCGTCCTTCGGACACTCCTCCAAAGGAGGAGAATTGGTAACTTAGAATTATATTTTTTGAGTTTTTAAAGCTGATTTTTTTTCCGATTCTTTTTTTGCTTTTTGCAATTCCTCTTTGGCTTTAATCATATCTTCTTTAGCTTTTAGCATTTCTTCTTTAGTTTTTTCTAAGTCGGAATTAGTAGAATTTGGTTTTAATTTTTCCATATCAATTTGCATTTTCTGCATCTGATTTTTAAAATTTTCCAAACCTTCTTTATTTCTAAAATCAAATTCTTTTCCATCAGAATCAGTTCCGCCAAAATTAAATTTCTGCACTTGATTGTTTTTAGTTATTTCATCCAATTCTTCTTTTGTATAATCATCGCCACCTTCAATTATTTTTCCATCTTCAATTATTAGTGGTTTTTTATTAGAATTTTGAATAATAATTTTAGATTTAGTGTTTCCAAATTGTTGCATACCAGGATTTACAAAATCAAATTTTTCTTGCGAAAGTGAATCATTTTCAATTTGAAATTTAAATTGTTTTATTAAATCGTTTCCACCAAAATTTTGAAAAAATGCATCGCCACCTAAAATATTATTAGTATTGTTTGGTTGTCCAAAACCAATTTCATCATCTTGTTTAAAAAATTGAATGGTATTTATTGGTTTTTGATTATCCAACTCCATTGTACCTTTATTTCCTTGACGATCTGAGTATTCAATTTTTAAAGCCGTAATTTCATTGTTAGAATTTCGTTTAACTTTAGAATATTTAATGGTAATTCCTTTTACGGCTAACGCTTTAATATCGTCTTTCATTTCACTTTCTGGTGTGTCTTTATTCCAAGTCATTACAACATCATTATTGTCATTATTTAGAATAAATTGCTTTTTTTCTTGTGCAACAGCAGTAAATTGCAATAATGTAAGTAATAATAGAAGAAATAATTTTTTAGCATTCATAATTATAAAATTAATAAGTAAACAATTGGTTTTAAATTATCTTTCAAAAATATAATTTTAAATAATTGATTGAAATAGATTTGCAAATTTTTAACTTTTTAATAAAAAAAATCACTTTTAAAAACTTGTTTTAAAAGTGATTATAATTAGTTAAAAATAAAATCACTTAGATTTTTGTGTTTCTAAATAAACTTTAATTTTCATTTCATAAATTTTCATTTCTTCTTCAAATAATTTCATTTTTGTTTCAAATTTTTTCATTTCCTCTTCAAATGGTTTCATTTGTTCATCAATGTTAAACATTTGTTTAGAATAAGCTTCCATTTCTGGTTCTATTGCTTCCATCTTTTTTTCAAATTCTTCCATTTTTTTCTCAAATTTTTTCCATTCTTTTTCGTTTGTTATTGGTGAACCAATTGGAGCTTTTGGTGCTGTTGGAAAATTTGGAACTGGTATAGAATTTACTTTAATTTCTGGTGCAGTTGGTGCTATTGGTGGCGTTGGTTGAATTGGAAAGTTTTCGTCGTTTTCTATTAATACGGCTTCAGCTATTATTTCATCAGATTCTTTTACTTCTTCAGCCCAAGCTTGTTTTTTTTGATTTGACGAATACTTATTATCTTTAACAAATCCGATTCTACCTTTACCTTTTTGATCAATATCTCTTATAAAATGTATCGGTTCAATTCCATTCGTGTCAGAATACGTTTCAGTTAAGTTATTATTCAATTCGTCTTTAATGTTGATTGTAATAGACGTTATTTCACCTTTAGAATTTCTTTTAACTTTAGAGATATCTAATTTTATTTTAGCTTTTTTAACACTTTTTATGTCGTTTTTAAATTCTTCATCAGAAGTGTTTTTGTCCCAATTCATTTCGGTGACTTCTCTAGTTGTGGATGAAATTGTAGAACCATCTTCCAACTTAATTTCTCTTTCTTGTGCAATAACTTTTATTTGAAAAAGCATTACAAACCCAATTAATGCTGGAAGTATAACTGCATACTTCCAGGAATTTCTTTTTTGTGACTGATTTTTGTTTAACATAACAATTCGTTTTTTGATTAATGATTGATAAAAATGATTAGTAATAGGTAAGCAGTTCTGATTAGAAACTACTTTTAAAAGTGCCATTTGATAGGACTTTTTATCTTCAATTTGCGCAATAGCTTCACTATCGGCAATGTATTCTAGGTTTTGAATTACTGCTTTTTTGTACCAATATAAAATTGGGTTAAACCAAAAAATAACAGTAAATAAATTGGTAATTAAAACATCAATAGAGTGTTTTTGTGAGCTATGAATTTTCTCGTGTAACAATATACTTTCTAATTCTGCTTGAGTATACAAACTAGAGTTTAAAACAATATAATTAAAGAATGAAAATGGTGCAATATTCTGTTTGGTATCAATTACTTTAAAGTTTTTGTCTATTGTAATCTCTTTATTTTCAAATACTTTCATTAGTGAAAATAAATCATAAATTATTTTAAAAAATAAAATAATTGCTATGGTTATGTATAGGTACAATGAAATTTCAAACCAATTAATAGTTGTGTTTTCAATAGTGTTTTCAGTTAGTACAGGTTTAAAATTTGTATTTGATATTGCATTAGAAACTATTTTTTGAGTTTCAACAAACACTATTTTTTTAATAAAAAATAATGGCAAAATGACAGAAGTAACTAACCCTGAAAGTAGAAACCATCTATTAGTATTAAAAAAAGTTTCTTTTCTAAGTAAGAAGTGGTAAGCAAGAAAGAACATAAGTGTCAATCCGCTAGATTTTAGTAAATAGGTTAGTAGCTCTTCCATTTTTTTTCTATTTTCTATTTTCTATAATTTCCAAAATTTCTCTAAGTTCATCGGCAGAAATTTTATCTTCTTGAGCAAAAAACGAAACCATACTTTTATAAGAGTTGTCAAAATAATTTTCGATTGCAGTATTCATAAAACGCTTTCTATAGTCTTCCATACTTACAATTGGATAATATTGATGTGTATTTCCAAAAGCATTATAAGATACAAAACCTTTCTCTTCAAGATTTCTAATTATAGTAGAAAGTGTATTGTAATGTGGTTGATCTTCAGTAATTTCTGCTAATACTTCTTTTACAAATGCTTTTTTAAGCTTCCATAAAATTTGCATTATTTCTTCTTCTTTGTTTGTTAACTTTTGCATAGTATTTTATTTGATAAAGCAAACTTATAACTATATTTTTAGTTACACAACTATTTTTATAGTTATTTAACTATTTTTTGCGTTTATTATTTTAAATTATTGAAAATCAATTATTTAAATATTTTAATAATAAATTATTTGAAGTATTAAATAAGATATTCTTTCTGTTTCAGAAAGACAATTTTGAGTAGAAAATCCGTGAAAATCTGTTAAATCCGTAAAATCAGTGGCAAAAAAAATATAAGTGATAATATAAACACAACAAAATAATTAGTGAAAATTGGTGAAATTCGTGTAAAGATAATTAAGCATGTTTCTCACGACCAACTAAAACCATAACCCAATAGCCAAGTAAAACACCAACCAAACCTAGCATTCCCATGAAAAACCAATTCGCCTGATACCCAAAATTATCAATAATGGTCATACCAACTTTCGCACTAAGAATGTGCGCCAAGCTAAAACTCATTGTAAAAATTGCCATATATCTGCCTTCATGACCTTTTGGCGCGCGTCCAATAGCAAAAGAATTAGAAAAAGGAAACGCAAACATCTCACCAAACGTCATAAACAACATCATAACAACTAAAATGCCAACCCAAAAATTCACCAGCATTAAAAACATACTAATCGCCATTGCCAAACAACCCAAGTTTACAATCTTAACTTTGTTCATTTTATTGCGTTCCACATAACTCACAATTGGCATTTCTAGAAAGAAAATCATCAATCCATTTAACGTTAAAAGCAATCCAGTTTGTAGTTCGGTCAAGTTAAATTGATCAGTATGATACAACGGAATTGTAGTAAAAAGTTGAAAGAAAAGTATTCCAGTAATCATGCAGCTTCCAAGAAATATCCAAAAAGGTTTGTCTTTAAAAACCGAATGCGTAAGCACATTATCAGGATCTTTTTTATCAATAAATTTTGACTTTTTCTTTTCTTTTACCAAAATTGCAAACACAGTAATTGCCAAAATACAAGTTGCGCCATCAGCCCAAAAAAGACCTTTGTAACCCATATTCATAATAATTAATCCGCCCAAAGCTGGTCCAGCCGCAAACCCAAGATTAATTGCTAATCGCACTAAAGTTAACGATCGTGTTCTGTTTTCTGGCGTTGCATATGCGCCAAGCGATACAAACATTGCAGGACGAAACATATCGGCAACCACCATTATCACAAACATTCCAATGCAAAGACCTACAAAACTAGTAATAAATTGAAGCGCAAAAAACAGCAATCCACTCACAAACAAGCTAAAAATCATGATTCTGTAAAACCCAATTTTGTCTGATAATTTTCCGCCAAGCCACGAACCAAGCATCGATCCAAACCCAAAACTTACCAAAATCCAACCTACTTCATCTAGCGTAAAATGCAAATCTTCCTTCAAGTATTTCGACAAAAACGGCAAAACCATCGTTCCAGCACGATTAATAAAAGTAATCAGTGTTAAAATCCAAATTTCTCTAGAAAATCCTCTAAAATTATTGATGTATTTTTGAAAAGCTCGTGCAATCATAAAAGTTGTAAAATGCAAATTTAGTTGTTTTTTAGAAGCTATTTCCAGCTTTTCACTATATCTTTTATAAAATTACTTGTCAAGAAAAATGACAAGTAATTCTATAAAAGGATGCCATTTCAATCTGGGCTAACACATCAGCAATTGTTAGTGATTTATTCAAAATTCGGTACCAATCTATTTAAAAAAGTAATAAAAAATAAAAGTAAAATAGTGTTTACATTTCTAACTAATAAATTATTTTTGCCAAATGATTTTTTTCAATTTACATACACATTCATTTACTAACAATTCTGATATTTTAGAATTGGTAAATCAATATCCGTGGGATTTTAAAGAAAACATACCTAATTATTCCATCGGTATTCATCCTTGGTATATTGATGAAAGTAGAGTAGAAGCAGACCTAAATGTAATAGAAAAAAAGTTACAATTAAAAGAATGTTTGGCACTGGGCGAATGTGGATTAGATAAACGAATAGAAATTCCATTGGCATTACAAATACAAGTATTTGAAAAGCAAATCGCACTAGCCGAAAAATACAAAAAACCTTTAGTTTTGCATTTAGTTACAGCATTTGATGAAGTAATAGAAATCAAAAACCGATTAAAAATTTCTGTTCCAATAATTATTCACGGATTTTCTAAGAACAAGCAAGTGGCAAAGCAGTTATTAGATAACGGATTTTATATTTCCTTTGGAAAATATTTAATAAAAAATCCAGAAATGGAAGCCGTTTTTAAATCTATACCAAACGATAAATTTTTTCTAGAAACAGATACAATCAATGAAACATTAGAAGAAGTGTATCAACTAGCAGCAAAATATAAAAACATAAAAATTGAAGATGTAATAGAAATTGTAAATTCAAATTTTAACACAGTTTTTAAACAACCTTAAACTTTTAAACAATTCAAACAAAATAAAGAATGGCAAAGTGGCAAGAAAGAGCTGAATTATTATTTAAAAAAGAAGGATTAGAAAATCTTAAAAATGCCAATGTTTTGATAGTTGGTGTTGGTGGCGTAGGTTCATTTGCAGCAGAATTCTTGGCTCGTGCAGGCGTCGGAAATCTTACAATTGTTGATGGCGATGTTGTAGATATAACTAATATTAACAGACAATTACCAGCTTTGCACTCAACTGTAGGTTTATCTAAAATTGATGTTGTTGGTAGCAGATTATTAGATATAAATCCAGAGTTACATTTGACGAAAGTCCAAGAATTTTTATCGCCAGAAAGAGCATTTGAAATTGTAGAAGAAAAGTATGATTACGTTTTAGACTGCATTGATAGTGTTACACCAAAATTAAATTTGATACTTGGTGCCAAACGCAAACGAGTAAAAATAATTTCAAGTATGGGCGCAGGCGGTAAAATGGAAGCTGCCAAAGTAAAAGTTGCAGATATTTCCAATACTGTAAATTGTATGTTTGCAAAAACCATCAGAAGAAGATTAAAAGAATATAAAATTGACAAATTAAAAGTGGTTTTTTCATCAGAAATTCAAGACGAAAGCAGTTTAAAAATGACTGACGGAAGCAATTATAAAAAATCATTTTACGGAACAAATAGTTATATGCCAGGACTTTTTGGATTGTATACGGCAGAAACGGTTATTCGATATTTGATTAAAGGAGAAAAGTAAAAATGTATAATGTAAATATGTATAATGTAAATATGTATAATGTATATTGTAGAAAAGTATAATGTAAAAATGTATATTGTAGAAAAGTATAATGTAAAAAATGTATGTTGTAAAAATGTATGTTGTAAAAATGTAAGTTGTAAAAATGTATTTTGTAAGAAGGAATATTATAAAAAACATATTATAAAAATGTAAATTGTATATAGTGCAAAGTTGAAGATTTATATTTAAAGTATTTAAATTATATAATTTCGCTACATATAATTTACATTTTTACATTTTACATTATACTTTTTTACAATTTACATTATACTTTTTTACATTATACATTATACTTTTCTACAACATACAATATACTTTTCTACAATATAAATAAACATTAAAAAAATGGTAAAAACAGTAATTTTCGATATGGATGGTGTAATTGTAGATACAGAACCAGTACATCATTATGCTTACGTTCAACATTTTAAGCAATTAAATATTGATGTCTCGCCAGAAATGTATGCATCATTTACAGGAAATTCTACCAAAAATATTTACGAGCGATTGAAAACAATTTTCAATCTTGAACAAGATGTTCAAACATTAGTAGAAGAAAAAAGAAGTTTTTTTGACAAAGCTTTTGACACTAAAGAAGATTTGTATTTGTTGGAAGGTGTAGAAGATTTAATTAAAGAATTGTACAGTAATGGAATGCAATTGGTTCTAGCATCATCATCTGCAAATGTTACTATCATTAAAATTTTTAATAGATTTAATTTAAGTCAATATTTTACTTATAAAGTTTCTGGTGAAGATTTTCCAAAATCTAAACCACATCCAGCAATTTTTTTAAAAGCCGCCGAATTATCGCAAACCTCTGTAGAAAATTGTATAGTAATTGAAGACAGTACTAACGGAATTAAAGCCGCAAATGCTGCCAATATTTTTTGCGTTGGTTATAAAAGTTTACATTCACAATTGCAAGATTATTCTAGTGCCGATTTAGTTATTAGTGAGTTTAAAGAATTGAGTTTTGAAAGAATTAGAAATTTGTAGATTTAGAATTCCTCTCCTTTGGAGAGGTGGCCGAAGGTCGGAGTGGCTTTAGTTTTAAAAAATAAAATCGAAATGGAAATAACTGCATATATAAATAACATTCCAATTAAAAGAAATTTCGTAGAAAATTTACCTTATAATATCAAATTAAAATCGCGTGCAAGAGCTTTAAGAAAAGCAGGAAACTATTCTGAAGTAGTTTTTTGGCAACAAGTTCACAAAAGGAAATTTTATGCAATAGATTTTGATAGACAAAGAATAATTGGTAATTTTATTGTAGATTTTTATGTAAAAACTTTAGGATTAGTAGTAGAAATTGATGGTGAAAGTCATAATGATAAAGAAGAATATGACACAATGAGAGAAAACTTTTTAATTTCTTTAGGGTTGAAGATATTTAAAACTACCAATATTAGAGTTCTTCATGATTTAGAAAATGTTATGAATGAACTTGAAAATTTTATTATTGAAAATTATTCTATTAGATAAATTTTATTTTTTTATATTTTTCCCACCTCGTCCGCGAAAGGCGGACACTCCTCCAAAGGAGGAGAATGTTTACCGATAAAGTTTACTAAAATCATTTAACTCATTTCTCTATCTGGCAAAGTATGCTTATCTACAATTCGTTTGCCATCTTTTTTAACATCATCCTTTTTGCGCATAGACCAAAAGAAATCACTAGAAAAGCGTCTTGCTTCTTCTAGATTTACAATTGGAAACGGATAATCATTTCCAATTTCAAAATCATATAAAAGTTGTTCAATTGGAGTTAATTTCCAAGGTTCGTGAACAAATTCTGATGGGATATTTACCAATTCTGGAACCCATTTTTTTATAAAAATTCCGTCTGCATCGTGTTCATAAGAATTTTTTACAGGATTATAAACGCGTAAAGTATTCACACCTGTAACACCAGCTTGCATTTGAATTTGAGGATAATGAATTCCGGGTTCAAAATCTAGAAATTGTTGTGCCAAATGCGGACTACAATTCTGCCAAGGTTGAAACAAATGATGCGTGTAAAATGAAACCACCAATGCACGCATTCTAAAATTTAAATAACCAGTTGTATTTAAACAGCGCATGCAAGCATCAACAAGTGGAACACCAGTATTTCCAGTAGTCCAAGCGTTATGGTATTTTTTATTTACTGTTTGATTTAATATTCTGTATCCTTTATTTACAGCAACAAATTCCATTTGACTTTCCATTTCAAACTTCTGAATAAAATGTGCTTGCCAACGTAATCTGGATGCAAAATTATCAATTTGTCTTTTAAAATTTCCTTTTTGTCTCATTTCCCAAGCTGCAGTATAAACTTGTCTTATGGATAAATTTCCCCAAGCTATGTATGGAGATAATCTACTGCAACCTTTACGTGCCAACTCTGGTTTGGAAATGTGTTTGCTATAATTCTCAACTCTTCCATTTAAAAAATTATTTAAATAGCGCATCGCAGTTGGCGTTCCACCTTTTTGAAAAGGCAAACTTAAATCTGTTTTTAAAGATGGAATGCTGAATTGATTTTCTATTTCCTCTAAATCTTTGTATTTAATAAAACTTCTGGCATCAGCATTTAATGGAAGTGGATCTTTATCCATAAATTCACTCCAAGTTTCTTTCCATGTTTTTCTATTTTTTAATCCTCTAACAACTCCATTTGTGATGTATTCATTCCAAGTTATATTGTTGTTTATAAAATACTTAGCAATTTCTTTATCTCTATCAAATGTTAGTTTTATTCCAGTTTCTTGATGAGAAAAAACAGATTCTATTTTTACTAATTTCGATAATTTTTCAAATATTAAAATTGCTTCGCCTTCAATAATAAGTATTTGGGTGTGATATTGTTGTAACTCTTTTTGGAGTGATTCGAGTGATTGTTTTATAAAATCAAAATGACGTTGCGCGTAGTGATAATCTTTCATCAAACTTGGTTCAAAAATATAAAGAAGCAATACTTTCCCAGATGATGATAAAGCGGTGTGAAGTGCTTCATTATCAAGTAGTCGTAAATCTCTTTTGAACCAAACTATTTTCATTTTTAAAGTTGCTAAGTTTTTTCTTTTGCCACGAAGTCACTAAGGCACTAAGATATTTTTAAAGTATTAATACATAAGTTGTTACTGAATACTAATAACTGAACACTGATTACTATTTATCCAACTGCTTCTTTATAAACTCTCAAACAACGTTCACGAGCTTCTTTATGGTCTACAATTGGTTGTGGATAGTTCAAAGTTTCCAATTCTGGAATCCATTTTTTAATGTATTTAAGTTCTTTATCAAACTTCTTTACTTGTTCTGTTGGATTAAAAATTCTGAAATATGGTGCAGCATCAACGCCACTTCCTGCTGCCCATTGCCAGTTTCCAACATTACTTGACTGCTCATAATCTAATAATTTTTGCGCAAAATAAGTTTCTCCCCAACGCCAATCTATTAATAAATGTTTGCATAAAAAACTTGCCGTAATCATTCTAACACGATTGTGCATATGACCCGTTTTATTTAATTCGCGCATTCCTGCGTCAACAAAAGGATAACCTGTTTTTCCATCGCACCATTTCTTAAATAAATCTTCATTATTTTCCCAAATTATGGCGTCGTATTTTGGACGAAAACTTGATTTAGAAGTATGTGGAAAATGCCATAGAATTTGCATAAAAAATTCTCTCCAAATTAATTCTTTTAAAAAAGTTTCATTTTTACTTTCTAATGCTTTTAAAATCATTTTTCTTATAGACACTGCACCAAATCTTAGATAAATTCCTAAATAGGATGTTTTGTCTTGCGATGGAAAATTTCTAGTTGCTTCGTAATTATCGATTAAATTTTTAGATACATCAAAAGTTGGAATTTTTATTTTAGAAGCTTCAAATCCAATATCTTTTAAACTCAAAAAAGGATAGGAGTGAAGTGAGATTTTTTCTAAGTAATCCTCTGAATTGTAATTTATTAGTTGAATCTTCTTAAAGTTTTCTTTCCATTTATTTGAAAACGGAGTGTAAACCACATAAGGCGTTCCATCATCTTTTACAACTTCACTTTTTTCAAAAATTACTTGGTCTTTACTTGTTTTAAACTCTACTTCATTTTCTTTAAAAAGCTGAAATAATTCTAAATCACGCTTTCTAGCATAAGGTTCGTAATCAGAATTTGTGTAAACAGTTTTTATATTATTTTCTGAGATTAATTGGTTAAAAACAGCAATTGGTTTTCCGTGAAAAACGGCTAGCGATTTTCCAATTTCATGAAATTTACTTTGAATTTTCTCTAACTGATTGTGAATAAAAGTTACACGAGCATCATCTTTTGGCAATTGTGAAAGTATCGAATCATCAAAAATAAATATAGGTAAGACTTCTACATCAGCATTTAATGCGTGAAAAAGTCCAACATTATCGTCTAATCGTAAATCTCTTCTAAACCAGAATATGTTCATAAAAAAAAATTAATATCAATTACAAAAATCAAAATCAAAATTCAAAAAACAATATAGATTTAATATTCAAGGTTAAAATTGAAAATTATAAATCATTTTATTGATTTTTGAAATTGTAATTGATTTTCGCTATTGATTAGTTAATAAAGTTGACATTCCGCCATCTACATGAAAAATTTGACCAGAAATCCAATTGCTTTTATCCGATAATAAAAAACTTGCCATTTGTGCAATATCATCTGAAGTTCCTACTTTTTTCATCGGATTTCTTAAAGCTGACTTCTCTTTTTTCTCATCAGAATTTAAAAATTTATTTGCCAATGGTGTATCCGTTAATGAAGGTGCAATTACATTTACTCTAATTTTTGGCGCATATTCTGCTGCCAATGCTTTTGCAAAACCTTCAATTGCACCTTTAGAAGCCGAAACACTTGTATGAAATGGCATTCCCATTTTTACAGCAACTGTACTAAACAATACAATACTTGATTGATTAGAAGCTGTTAAGTTGGGTAAAATGGTTTGTATTACTTTTACTAAACTTAAAAAATTTACTTGTAAATCTTGTTCAAAAGCATCAATTTTTAATGCTTTAAATGGTCGCAAATTGATACTTCCAGGACAATAAACTAATCCGTCAATTACTTCTGGTAATTTTGAAGTGTCTAAATTTTCTGTTAAAACATCAAATGGAATGTGCGTTACATTTAATTCTGATAAATTTTCATTGGTTCTTGATGCTACAAATATATTATTTCCAGCTTGTAATTCTTTTGCAATTGCGAATCCTATTCCGTACGATCCACCAATTAGTAGTGTGTTTTTCATTTTTATGCTGAATTTATTTCAGCATCTCTCGATGCTTAGTTATTTATTTTTAATTTATTTCAGCATCTTTCGATGCTTAGTTATTTATGCTGAATTTATTTCAGCATCTATCGCTGCTAGTTATTTATTTTTAAAATTTAATTAAATTTTATCCTTTATAATCACCAAATAGTTCAATTAACTTTTTGGTTCTGTAATCAAATATTTCATTCAATTTTGGTTTAACCAAAAACGGATGTACTAATTGTCCTAGAATTCCCATTGGAACTTTATAATCTACAACATCTTCAATTTCTACGCCACCAGGAATTTCTTTAAAAAAATGTTTGTGATGCCAAAGCGAATATGGTCCATACAATTGTTGATCTACAAAATATTTTTTATCCTCAACATTTGTAATTTCTGTAACCCATTTCAAAGGAATCCCAAGTAATGGTGTTACAATATATTGAATTAATTGTCCAGCAAATAAAGGTTTATCGTCGCCAGATTTTGTAATAAATCCCATATATTCTGGTGTAATAACTTTTAGATTTTTGGGATTAGAGAAAAAATTCCAAGCTTCATCAAGCGATATTGGTAATTTTTGAACTCCTTTATAATTATAAATTTTCATTATTAATTTTTTGTAAAAGTACAAAATGTTTAACTAATTCTGTTATTTGTTAAACAAAAATAATTTCTATTTAAGTTTAAATTAACATTTCAAAAAAATAGTATTTGTAATTTTGACAAACTAAATTTAATATTATGAAAAAAGTTATTGTTTTATTGGCATTAATAATTGCCAATTTTGCTATTGAAGCACAAGTAAAAACACCACAACCAAGCCCAAAAGCTACTGTAGAACAGGTAGTTGGATTAACAACTGTTACTGTAGAATATTCTAGACCAAGTACAAAAGGAAGAACTGTTTTTGGAGATTTAGTTCCATTTGGAAAGTTATGGAGAACAGGTGCAAATGCAAATACATTAATCTCTTTTGGTGATGATGTTACAATAGATGGTAAGTCGTTGCCAAAAGGAAAATATTCTTTATTTACTTTACCAAAAGCTGATAATTGGGAAATTATTTTTTACAAAACAACAGACAATTGGGGAAATCCAGAAGAATGGAAAGAAACTGATGTTGCGCTTAGAGCAAATGCTAAACCAATTATGACTGATAGAAAAGTAGAAACTTTTACGATTGGAATTAATAATGTAAGTAATGATTCTGGCGATTTAGAAATTTCTTGGGAGAAAACTTTGGTAGCATTAAAATTTGATGTTCCTACACAAAAAACCGCAATTGCAAGTATTACCAAAGCTTTAGCTGGACCAACTGCTGGAGATTATTTCTCGTCTGCACAATACTTTTTTCAATCTAATGGTGATATGAATAAAGCATTGGAATATGTAAACAAAGCAATTTCTTTGGCAAAAGTTGGTGAAGATGTTCCTTTTTGGCATTTGCGTCAAAAATCTTTAATTCAAGCGAAATTGAATGATAAGAAAGGTGCAATTGAAACTGCAAAATTATCTTTAGCAAATGCAACAAAAGCTAAAAATGATGATTATGTAAAAATGAATAACGATAGTATTGCTGAATGGAGTAAGAAATAATTCTATTTATTTTCTTTGAAAAAGCCACAAATTCCTATGAATTTGTGGCTTTTTTGTATAATTTTTTTTTATATTATTTCTTGAAACTTTATTTTATTCTTCTGATTTAAAATAATTTGAACCATAAACGACAAAGTAACCGTAAGCATTGCACCAATAAAATTCAACCATAAGAAACTCACAATATCTAAATAATAAATGTAAAAAATTAATAATTGACTAACTAATGCGCTGTAAAATATTGAAGCAGCTTTTATGTATTTGATATAAAATCCTACCAAGAAAATCCCTAAAACTGTTCCGTAAAATATTGATCCCACAATATTTACTAATTGAATTAAATTTTCAAATAATGTACCAACACAAGCAAATAAAATAGCGATAATTCCCCATAATAAAGTAAAATACTTAGTTGCATCAACAAAATGTTTATCAGATTTTGGAGTTTTTAAATTTCGTCTGTAAATATCAATTGCCGTTGTAGATGCCAATGCTGTTAATCCAGAAGCTGATGATGACATTGCTGCCGAAAGTATTACTGCAAGTAATAATCCAATTAATCCTTTGGGTAAATAATTTAATATGAAATATAAAAACACATAATCTTTATCGTTGGTTTCAGCTTTAGCATCAGCTTTTGTAATTAAAACCTTGGCTTGATCTCTTAAATCGCGTTCTTTTCCAGAAATGGCAACCAGTTTATTTCTCAAAATTGGATTGTCATAATTCTGATTCAAATGATCCATATAAAGTAAATTGTACTCCTTTTTTTCTTCTGTTAAGTCTTTCAATTGTTTTTCTAATCCATGATATTGATCTGCATAAATAGATTTTTCAATTGCTTCTTTATTTACAGGATTAAAATTTAAAGGCACATCATTAAACTGAAAAAACACAAAAACCATTACGCCAATTAATAGAATAAAAAATTGCATTGGTACTTTTAAAAATCCGTTCATTATTAATCCCATTTGACTTTCTTTATTGGATTTACCAGATAAATAGCGTCCAACTTGCGATTGATCGGTTCCAAAATAAGCCAAACTCAAGAAAAATCCACCAGCAATTCCACTCCAAAAAGTATATCGAGTTTCAGGATTAAAAGAAAAATCTACTACATTCATTTTTTCATTTGCGCCAGCAATGTGTAACGCATTCGAAAAGGTCATTTCGTTTGGCAACAAATGTAATATTAAGAAAAAAGTAATAAACATTCCGCTCATTATAACAAACATTTGTTGTTTTTGAGTTACGTTAACTGCTTTTGTTCCACCAGAATACGTATAAATAATCACTAAAATTCCAATTATAATATTTAGTAAAGTTAAATTCCATCCCAACAAAGTTGAAAGTATAATTGAAGGTGCATAAATGGTTAAACCAGTTCCTAAACCACGCTGAATCATAAATAAAATAGATGCTAACGTTCTGGTTTTTAAGTCGAAACGCTGTTCTAAATATTCATATGCAGTAAAAACTTTGAGTTTATGATAAATTGGAATAAAAGTTATACAAATTACCACCATTGCAATTGGAAGTCCGAAGTAAAATTGCACAAATCCCATTCCGTCATGATATGCTTGTCCTGGCGTTGATAAAAACGTTATTGCGCTGGCTTGCGTTGCCATTACAGACAATCCAACTGTCCACCAATTGGTTTGTTTATTGCCTAAAATATAATCTTCTACATTCTTGCTTCCTTTGGTTTTATAAACACCATAAGTTACTATAAATAAAAGAGTTACCGATAAAACTATCCAATCAATTTGTTGCATATTAAGAAAAAATTTGCATTAAAATATAGAAAATAATTATATAAATGGCGTTCATTACCAAAAGCCAACTGTAACTATTTTTCATTTTTTTTTGTTTCTCTACACTCATTTTTTTATTTTTTTAGAAGCACAAAATCTTTATTTTAAACAACATTTGTCCTGCTTTCATCCCAAAACTTTTTATTATTATTTCGTTCCTCACAATAATAAAAAGGTTTTTCCTTTCAATCAGGGCTAAATTAGACTTTTATCTTTTTAACAAATTTTGCTACTTGTTTGTTTTTAATTTATACCTAACAAGTTAAAAAAAACCTTTTAGGATATTAATACGCAATCATATTTGCCAATAATCTAAAAGCTCCAGCAACACCTTCTGGAAGTTCTCTAAAAAAAGAAATTCCGGTATAAATGTATTTTCCTTTTCCGTAATTGGCTGCTAAAATTGCACCATCTTTAGGTTTTTCACCTTTATCATTTGCCGAAATTATTGGTGTAAAATTTTTGTCCCATTCGCTTGGATAATACAAACCTTGTTCTTGTTTCCAACTTTCAAAATCTTTTATAGTAATTTTGTTTGGCGAATTTAAAATAGGATGTTCTGGTGCTAAAAATCTAACTTCGGCATTTTCTTCTGTAACTCTATCTCTTGAAATTTTTAATGAATATGGCGCAAAATCTTTAGTAACTAAATCGTCCAATGTGTTGTATTGTACAATCATTGTTTTGCCATTTTTAACCAAATCAAGTAAGATATTTTGCTTTATTGCCAAAGTTGTAACCACATTGTAAGCACGAATTCCTGTAATAATTACATCAAAAGATTGTAATTTTTCGGTGGTAATTTCTTCTGGTTTTATAATTGTAACTTCATAACCCATTTGCTTTAAGCTTTTTGGAACTTCGTCGCCTGCGCCCATTATGTAAGCAATTTTTTCGTTATTGGTTTTTATATTTAATTTTATTGCTTTGGCTTCGGCAGGTTTTAAAACCATTTGTTTGTAAATATGCGAGTAATTGATGTCAATTTTTTCGTTATCATATTCTTTTCCATCTACGGTTACGATACTTTTTATAATTATTTCTGATGCTTCTTTTGAAGGAGAAACAGTAAAAATAGCTATTTGTTCTTCATCTTTATTTTTTAATTTAAAGTCAATAGAAGTAGGAGTAACCTTCCAACTTTGAGGTACATCTAATTTAATTGAACCATTACTATTTTCTTTTCCAGCTTTAATTTTAACACTAATAGTTTTTTCTTTACCGTTAGGGAAAATATATACTTTTTCTTGAAATGACGATGTTATAACTGGAACAATATCAAGTGGTTGATACACTTCTCCTTTTACATCGTCGTTGTATTTATAAATTATATTTTTTTCAAATGGAATTGTAACACCTTCAATTTCAATTAAAAAAGTTACTTTTGCCTCTCTAATAATATCTGATTTTCCAATATTTTTTTGGTCGTTTACTTTATACATTCCAACAGTTCCTATTTCTTTTAAATAATAAGGTTGAGTATATTCAAAATCATTAAGTATATTTAATTCTACACCTACAATTTTTGAAACATTATTAGGTAATTCTGTTTTTTTTAATATATTTTTATAAATAGAAAAAGATTCAATTCCATTCCAACTCATATTTATTGAACTTCTATTAATTACTTCTAAATTAACCATAAAAAGTTTATTTTTAGTAATTTCATTAGATTTAGTAGAAGCTTCAAGATACAATCCAGCGCAAGCAGAAATTATCTTTTTAATTTCTTCTAATTTTATAGTTTTCCAATGTACATCTTCTAATTTTTCAATTAAAATATATGCTTTTACTAACTCAGAAATACTTGCTGGCGGATTTTTAAAATCGAAATTCATTTGAACATTTGCTAAAATAGTTCCAATTTCTTTTCCGTTTTTTATTCTGTTCCAAGAAGTGTCAATTCCTTCAAAAATATTTGTTTTATCCGTTAAAGATTCGCCTTTTAAAAATTCTAAATATTCATCTTCTTCACCACGAGTTCCAGTACTACCAAAACCTTGCGATTGATGACGACTTCTACTTAATGCTGCAATTTCTTGATTGGATTTTCCAAATTGTTCATAGTAAATACCAATTTGTAACTTGCTAAAATTAGTTTTATCTGCAGCTTCAAATTTTTCTTTGCTACCATAAAACCACCACGAAGTATTAAAAAATAATCGTTTGGGTTGCCAAGTTGTAGTAAGTTGTAATTGTTCTGGAAAAAAAGACGCATCGTTAACTTTGTCGAAAGCTTCAATACTTAACATTGCAGATGCAGTATGATGTCCGTGAGTTGTACCTGGTGAACGATGGTCAAAACGATTAATTATAACATCGGGTTTAAAATTTCTGATAACCCAAATTACGTCGCTCATTACTTGATTTTCATCCCAAATTTGTAAAGTTTCATCAGGATTTTTAGAGAAACCAAAATCGTTTGCTCTGGTAAAAAATTGTTCTCCACCATCAATTTTTCTGGCTTCAATTAATTCTTGTGTTCTAATAACGCCAAGTAATTCTCTTAATTCTGGTCCAATTAAATTTTGTCCGCCATCGCCTCGAGTTAATGATAAATAACCAGTTCTAGCATTTTTTTCATTAGATAAATAAGATATTAATCTGGTGTTTTCGTCATCTGGATGTGCAGCAATATAAAGAACAGAACCTAGAAAATTAAGTTTTTCTAGTTGATGATAAATTTCTACAGCATTAGGTTTTGTAGGTTGTTGGGCATATATTATTTGAAAAATAAAAATAAAAATTATAGTAAATTTGAAATGCTTCATTTGAAAGTATTTTTGCAATAGTTTCAAAAGTACTAATTATATAACGTAGTATAAATATTTTGTTGAATTTTGGAATTACTTTAACAAAAAAAAAGAGTAAAAGCATTATACTTTTACTCTTTTTTAATATTGAAGTCGATTAATCTTTATGTTTTTTACCGTGACCTTTATTTTTCTTTCCTTTATGTTTTTCTACATAAATTACTTCATTAGGTTCTCTATAAACAGTTGTTACATATTTCACTTTATGTTTTTTATGATATACATAAGGAGATTTTCCTTTATAATCTGTTAAGTAAACAACTCTTCCAGAATTTAGATTATAGCTTCTATATCTTACAGGAAGTACGGTAGAACGAATCCATTTTCCATTGCTGATGTAAATAAAACGTTCTGATGGAACATCATAATAGGTGTCAATTTCTGGCAAATAATAGTATTGAACTTCAACTCTATCTGCTGGAGCCCAAACTGGTGGTGTTCCTAAATTAATATTTACATTTACTTGTGCTTGAATACTTGCTGTAGCAATAAAAAGCAATCCTAATACTACTAATTTTAGCTTTTTCATAATTTTAAATTTTAAATTAAACTTTATCATTAATGAATGAATAATTTCAAAAGTTGTGCCATAAAACTTTTATTGGCAATTATTTAACGTGATGTTAAAGTAATAAAATCAACAATAATATAATAATAATTACTGCTCCAACAGATAAATAAACTCCGTTACCAGTAGTTCTTAATGTTTTTTTGATACTTCTAACTTCTTTGCGTAATTCTTTTTTTTCTACAGATGATAAATTGGATTTATCTAATTTTTTTATTTCTTCCAATCTGTTTAGCATTGTTTTTACTTCTGCAGGAACTTCTTTTGGATTGCTAGAACTAGAAATTGGTTCTATAGTTTTTGCTGTAGCAAAATTTGGAATAATAGTCAATGATAAAAGAACTATCATTGAAAAAAGTGTGATTTTTTTCATTTTTATTTGTGTTAAGGGTTATAAAAAAATATTGAGTAAATGTAAATAGTATCTTGATAAATAATTTACACATTCACATTTAAAAGTTTCATAATTCTCACTTAATCCTCGTTGTAAACTATTTCAGGAATAATTTTGGCATCTTTGAGCTGTTTTGCTTTTAATTGAGCTAATTTTCCTTGTCTATCGTTTCTATAATAAGGATACAATTTTTTATGTTCTGCAATTTTTTCGTTAGGATTATCGCCTTTATAATCACTAATTTCTATTTTATAATTATTGTAAATTGAATATCCACCATAAGCATTTGGAAGTGATTTACTTCTTGTCCAAACACCTTTTAATTTATACACATAATCTGAAGTTTTATTATCATAATATGCCAATAAATTTGGATAAAAATAATAGCGAAAAATTAAGTTTGGTTCGCTAACTTGTTGTTGTTCTTTTACTTCTAAATTTGGTAAAGTATTTTGTGCTGAAACATTCATAGCAGTAAATGCAAGCAACGTTGTGAATAATGTAGCTATCTTTTTCATAATCTTTGAATTTATTATGTAAAGGTCTAGTTTTTAGATAAATATACGTTACATTATTGCATTTTAAGTTTATAGAATTCACATTGTTTATTGATAAGGAACAACAATTGGTTTAGAAAATTCAAAGTCTTGAAATCCAAAATCTTCTGTGTTAAAAGAATTGGTTTTAAAGACATTGGAACCATTACCTGGAATATTTGGATAGAACGAAAAAGAAATTTGAAAAGAATTAAAAACTAAATAATCATTACTTATTATTAAACCAACTCCAAGTTGAGTGTATAATTTACTTTTTTTAAAGCTATCACTACCATTGGCAAGCATTCCCATTGTATTACTAAGAAACGGATTTAATCTAAAACCCCATAAATTCCAAGGCGAATAACCTTGAGTTTGAAAAGTGAATAGTAATTTTTTAGTTCCTAAAAGTGATTGACTATCAAATCCTTGTATTCCATTATTATTATTTAATGAAACTCTATCAAAGGTGGATTCAATTCGTTTATTTCCAATAATCATTTCGGGTTTAAAAAATTGCCTAAATTTCCATTTTCCAGCAGTAATTAAGTTGGTAAAATATATTAGTTTTAATGAAAAGACATTTTGCTCAGAAACGGCATCTTTAAAGAATGTTCCATACTCTATGTTAGAACTTAAATAGCCAAATTTATAAAATCTACCAAAACTAAATCGTCCTCCAAAATAATACCTGTGAAAATTATTTTTTTGTTGGTAACCAGATGTAAATCCATAAACTATTCCAGTTGGAACATCTTCTATAACGCCATAATTATATATAAATTTTTCTTGTTTAAATTTTCTATTGGCAATTCCTATACCTAAAAGATAAAAACGTTCATTAGAAAAAACATCTTTAACATCATAAATTATTGAAGGTTTTTCTATATAATTTGTTCTAAAAAAACGAGTTGAAAGAATTAAATTGGTAGTTCTATCGTTTTCGGTATTGCCTTTAAAAATCCTAAAAGATCTACCTAGCCAAAAATCTTGACTGCTAAATTTTATACTTTCAATAGTTTGTATTCCTGTTAAAGTATCTATTGGAAATTCTCGTTTAAATTGCTGTGTAAAATTAATTCCTCCAGCCCAACGTGTAAATGATGAGAAAAATGGTCTGTCAAAAGCTAAAAATTTATTGTAATTTCTATCTAAATCTATTTCATAACTAAGTGTAGTTTTTATAAAAGTATTTTTAAAATTTGGAATAACATAGCTTGTACTAAAAGCATTATCGCTTGTTTTTAAACTCTGTTGAAATGAATTGTTAAATTCGTGTCCTGTTCCTAAAAAATTTCGTTCTCTAAGTTTAAAAGTAGATTTAGAAGTTGATGTTGTAAAATCTGGTATTAAGCTCCAAGAATCTAAAACTCGAATATAAATATCTACAGAATCTGAATTTTTGGATGTTAATGCTGTAGTTGTTGCAACTCTTCTAACAAATCGTTGACTTCTAATTAATCGTTCAGATTCTTTTATAAGTAATGAATCTAAAGGTTGATTTTTTTTATATAAAAGTATGTTTTTAATTGCCCAAAGACTGGTTTTATCGTGGATAATATTTCCAGCTTTTTTAGGAAATCCTTTTGGTTTTACTGTAGAATCTATTTCAGAATATCCAAACGGATCTAATGTTTCAATTTTAATTTTTCTTATTATTTTACCTTCAAATTTTATATAATTTGGAATAACTTCCTTGTCAAGTGACTTTTTACTTTGAACATTAGTAGTTGTTGGTTCAAATATTAACTTGTGTAAAAATTTGGTAAATTTTCTTTTTTTAGAATATTTTTCAATATCCTTATACATTTTAGTTGAATCTTTTACAATAGGTTTTTCTTGACAAAATGAAGTACTACAAAAGCAAATTACTATTATAAAGAATATATAGTTTACTTTTAATGTACTTATTTTCAAGATTTTTACAGTTAAAGATGATGATTATTACTACTTCTATTAGAATTTGCCAATTGATGTTCTGCAACGTATTTTCTAAATAAATTTAATAAAGAATCATAATACTTTTGCAAATTTATAAGATTTACTTTTGGATGATTGTCTATCGGAATAGTTACAGGCATTTCGTTTAAAAACTTAGATAATTCAGGATAATTTTCTTGAATTACCATAGTAATTTTCATAATTTTTGCGTTTAACTCGTCTTCAGTTTCCATAATTCAATTGCAATTTAAAATCTAATTTAATAACGTTTAAAATTACTATTTATTTTTTAATTTTTCGGCTGCTTTTTCGGCTTCTTTTTTCTTTTTTTCGGCAGCTCTTTTTTTCTTATTAAAATAACCTTTTAAAAGAAAATTACTTTTGGCTGCTTCCATATTTTCTTCAAGACCTTTTGAACTATTTTTTAAATTTACAAGAGTTTTGTCAAGATTATTAGCCATAGATTTATCTTGAATTAGTCTACCAAGAGTTCCTTCGCCACGATTAACTTTTTGTAAAATTTCTCCAATTTCGCTTGTAGCAACCGCTGCATTTCCTACTGTTGTTTCTAAACTTCTCATTATTGCATCAGTTTCAATTGGTTCTTGAGATGGTATAATTTGTCCATCTTTTGCGGTTTTAGATTTAGGATTTCCTTGAGAAATAACAATAAGTTTATCGCCAATTAAACCTTCAGATCCAATTCCTGCTTTAGAATCGGCACGAATAAATTTTTGAACATCTTTTTTTAATAACATATCAACTTTTACCATAGAATCGTTAATGATTTCGATATTATCAACTGTTCCAACATTTATTCCTGAAAATCTTATGGCACTTCCAACTTGTAAACCACTAACATTTTGAAACTTACTTGACAATTTGAAAACAGGATCAAATAAGTTTTTTTGTTTTCCGATAATAAAAATTGCTAACAGGAAAAGTGTAATACCTACTATAATGAATAAGCCCAATCTAACTTTAAATCCTTG
The DNA here is from genome assembly GCF_043760115.1 of Flavobacterium sp. GTDB lineage: Bacteria > Bacteroidota > Bacteroidia > Flavobacteriales > Flavobacteriaceae > Flavobacterium. The sequence continues at coordinate 7,094 of NZ_JAYUPK010000065.1, read as the reverse complement.
ATTTTTAGTTTCCATATTAATTTTGTTTTTTTGTTTTAAAAAATGAGCTTATATATTCATCTGTAGAATTTTCAAATTCTTTTAAATTTCCTTCTTTGTAAACACTGCCATCTTTTAACATTACAATTCTATCGGCAACAGTTCTAACACATTCCATATCGTGTGTAATAATTATTGATGCTGTTTTATATTTTTTTTGTATGTCGTTAATTAACTCACTAATTTCTAATGCTGTAACTGGATCTAAACCTGTAGTTGGTTCATCATAAAGCATTATTTCTGGATCGACAATTATTGTTCTTGCTAAACTTATTCTTTTTCTCATTCCTCCAGAAAGTTCAGATGGCATTTTGTATAAAACATCTTCAAGACCAACATTGGCCAATGCTTCATTGACTTTGGCATCAATTTCTGAATTTGATAATTCTTTTTTTATTCTTTTTAACGGAAACTCAAGATTCTCTTTTACAGTCATAGAATCATACAATGCGCCACTTTGAAATAGAAATCCAATTTTTTTTCTAATTTCGTCTAATTCATCACTTTTTATAGTATTAACCTCTTTTCCAAGTACGTTTATAGTTCCATTATCTGCTTTTAATAATTGAGAAATACATTTTATTAATACCGATTTTCCGGAGCCAGATTTTCCTAGAACAACTAAATTTTCTTGTTTGTTAAGTTGTAACGAAACATCATTTAAAACGCTTAAATTTCCGAAACTTTTTTTAAGATTTTTAATATCAATAATGCAGTTTGAAGTGGTAGTTTTTTCCATTATAAAAGTAAATCGGTTATTTGTACAGCAATTAAATCTACCAAAATTACAAAAAACGAAGCAGTTACAACCGCAGTATTAGCAGCAATACCTACACTTTCTGTTCCTCTTCCTGCATTAAAACCTTTGTAACAACCAACTAATCCAATTACTGCACCAAAGAAAAATGATTTAATAACTGCTGGAATTAAATCTATAAAATCTACTTTTCCAAAAGCTTGAGAAATGAATAAAACAAAATTTAAATCACCTTTAATATTGGCTCCAACCCAACTTCCTAAAATTCCGAAAGCATCGGCAAAAATACTTAATAACGGAATCATTAAAGTTGCAGCAAGAACTCTTGGAACGATTAAAAATTTTATGGGATTGGCAGATGAAACTTCTAAGGCATCAATTTGTTCTGTAACACGCATGGAACCAAGTTCTGCACCCATGCTAGAACCAATTTTTCCTGCACAAATTAACGCTGTAATTACTGGTCCCATTTCTCTAATTAAAGAAATAGCAACCATATTGGGTAACATATTTACTGCGCCAAATTTTACTAAAACTGGTCGAGATTGAATGGTTAAAACCAATCCAATAATTGTACCTGTAACTGATATAAGTGCGAACGATTTGTTTCCTATTTGAAAACATTGCTTTAAAAATTCTTTAAATTCGAATCCGCCAGAGAATGTATTTTTTATAACTTTAAGTAGAAATAAAAACACGTTGGCGATATCTGTTAAAAATTTTGAAAATTTAGAAGTTTCTTCAATTGATCTATCAGATATTTTAATAGATTTATTTATTGCAAATTCCTTAATTTTAGTAATTGGAATAATTTTTTTCATATGGGTTAATATTTATTCTAATTAGAAAATTAAAGTTGTAGCATAAAAAAATAGGTAATAAATTATTTAATTTTTAATTTTTGTAACATATCTTGAACAAACGAAATGCTTTTATCTTTTACGTCTGTTGGAGGATTGTCTACTAGTTTTTTAACTTGAGTTTGAAGTAAAGTAACAGCTATTTTTTTTATGGGATTTAAAGAAGATCCAATTAATAAATTTTTTGTAACCATGCCAGTTCCTAAATTAAAAAGAGTACTAAAAATTTTACCTTTAATTCCAGGTGAATTTACAGCGCTTGTAATTTTTTCTTTGATCACATTTATTGGATTTAAACTATCTACAGTAAAATCAAAATGTTGTTTTATTAAACCAAGTTCCGATTTTTTTTTGTTTTCGTAAAAAGCAATGGCTTCTGTTAGCGTTTTATTATCTTTAATTCGTTGCATTTTTCTTTTCTTTAAATATTTGATTGATTAAATAATTATTAAAGCCATCTTCAACTTTTTTTCTTATTAATAGAAAAATAATAAAAAGAAGTAAGTAAAATCCAGACATTGCAAAGAAGCCATAATAAATCTGACCTAATAATTCTCCAATATAGAAACAAAGACCTAACGTAATTAAAAGGAAAAATAAAGCAATTATAAGTACTAATACTATTCTTGTTGTAATTGAAGCGAATATGTCTGTAGATTTATCAATTGCTTTTAATCTATATAGTTCCATATTAGTTTTACCATATTGCTCTAATTTTTCAACTAGCATTTCTACTAAAATTACTTTATCTTTCATTTTATTATAATTTATTGTTTAGTATTTTCTACAAAACCTTTTCCTTCATCGTACATTTTTAAACCGTCATCTTTTGCTTTATCAAGTTTAGATGTTAAATTGTCGATTGCATCATTATATTTAGATTTTAAATCTTCTAATGAATCTTTTCCTCTATTAGCAATTTTTTTTCTGGTATCTGAACCTTTTTCTGGTGCAAATAAAATTCCTAAAACTGTACCTGCGGCTAAACCTGCAAGTAATCCTACGGCTACGTTACCTTTAGACATAATAATTGTTTTTAATTGTTTTATAATAAGTAGGGATTTAATAAAAATTAAATCCCTACAATTTTTTTGTTAGAATCTGTAACCTAGTGTTAACTGAATAACTTGATTTTTATATCTTGGTTCTGTGTTGTTTCCATCAGTATCATTTTTACTAATATCCCAACCAGCACGACCAGAAATTACAAAATCTTCTAAGTTAACATCAGCACCAACTACAAATCCGAAAATGTTCTTTTTGTAATTATCACTATTAACATCTGGTTGAGTTGTAGTATTACTAGAATTATTAAATTCATCTTTAGTATCCAATAAATAAGAATATTGAGGTCCAACTAAAAATGTTAATTGTTCTAATGGTTTAATTTGCAATTGTAAAGGAATATCAATAAATGATGATGTTCTTTTAAATTCATAATTTTGACCTAAAACTGAACCTGATTGTTTGAAACCTTTTTGAGAATACATAACCTCTGGTTGAAAACCAATAAATTGGCCTAATGGAATTGAGACAAATGCACCAGCTGCAAATCCTGTTTTACCGTCGGCAACAAAATCTTCACCTTCTTCATCATAAACATTGGCAAAATTTACACCAGCTTTTAAACCAAATTTTAGTTCTTGACGAGAATCTGATGATGGAATACTTGAATCTTGTGCAAAACCTAAAGTTCCTGCTAATAAGGTTAATGTTAATGCGATTGTTCTTGAAATAGTCTTCATAATTTTTCTTTTTTAATTTAATTTTTTTGTTTAAATATTATGGTACAAAGTTGCAATGAACATCAATATTGTGTGTTACATAACATTTTGATAATTTTATAATATTCACACTTTTAAATTTTAACAGCTAAAAAAAAGGTTATAGAATCTACTAAAATAGAATTTTCTATAACCTTAAAGCATTATAAACACTATGATTTTGCTGATTATTCTGATGTTTCTGATGTTGGAGCTTTTACAATTTCTATATTAATTTCGTTAGAATTTGGAGTTGTATCTGTAAAGTTTTCAAAATCGTATCTTGGAAATCTGATGTTGTGCCATTCGTAAGTTTTGGGTAAAGTATCGCCCATTAAATATCCCCAAGGTTCTAAAGTTTCAATTCTGTCAAAAATAACTTTTAGAATTGCAATGATTGGAATTGCCAAGAACATTCCAGAAATTCCTGCCATTGCGCCACCAATTATTATTCCTACTATAGAAACTAATGCATTAATTTTAACTTTAGAACTTACTATTAATGGTACTAATAAATTGTTATCTATTAATTGAACAATTAAATTTACAATAATTACACCTATTATTACAGATAAATCGGCACTTCCTGTTAAAGTTGCAACGATAGTTAAAATTCCGGCTACTAAAATTCCTATATATGGTATAATATTTAGCAATCCAGTAATTACTCCAAGTAAAATGGCATATTTAACTCCAATAATCATTAATCCTACAGAAGTTAAAACACTTATAAATATCATTTCTAAAATTAATCCAACAATGTAACTTTTTACAACAACTTTAATTTGTTCTAAAATATCAAATAATGTTGATTTATTGTCTTGGGAAACCAATTTTTCAAAGAATTTCACAAATAACGATTTGTATAAAAGTATTAGAAAAATATAAATTGGAATTAAAATAGCATTTAATAATGTATCAGAAAAAGAGAGTAGTGTAGTGCCAATTAATTCTTTACCTTTTTCTATAGAATCTACAGTTGCATCGTCTATATATTCTGCCTGTTCTTTTTTACTTAAATTAAAATTTTCTCTAACAAAGTTTTGAAAATGACTAAGATGCGTATTTAAATTTCTTTGAATTTTATCAAAATCATTTACCATATCAGATATTTGCATTGATATAATAGTAAAAATTCCGAGTATTAAAATTACAAAAAAGGTTACTGTTAATGCAATTGCAATTACATTGGGAAGTCTTAATTTTTTATTAAAAAAATCTACAATTGGTCTTAAAATTATTGCAATAAAAAACGCTAAAAGTATAGGTACAATTATACCTTGACCAATATAAAAAAGATATCCAGATAGAAGTAATGCCAATAAAACAAAAGCAAACTTAGCATAAAAAGGAAGTTTAATGGTTTCAATCATAGCGATTTAGTTTATTTTAATTAAAAAACAAAACTATTTATGATTGCTACTTTATTAATTACATAATTTATTATAAAACTTACATAATTATTAATCTGTAAATTCTTGATTTTCAAAAGTTGTAGTAATAATTCCGATACCTTTTTGAAGTAAAAGATTGTTAGGATAAGTTACTTTTTCACCATCAGAAGTTTTTAGATTTACATGGAATGCGCTAATGTCTTCAATTTCTCCTTGAACAGGAAAATCTTTATCATAAATTTTAATTGTATCTCCAATTCTAAAAGGAAAAAAGAAAAACAAAATAACACCAGAAGTAACATTGCTTAAAATTGACCATTGAGCAAAAAGTGCTACGCCAACTACTGTAGTTATTGATGAAATGGTTAAAAATATATCATCTTTTTTTACACCCCAAATTACAATTAATGCAATTGTTGCAATAATATTTATTAGTAAGTTGATGTATTTTATAACTAAATTGGTTCTGTGTTCTAATAAGTGACTTGTTCTAGCAAAACTTTTTATTAATCTAAAAACTATAAATCGTAAAATAATTATTAAGACAATAACAATTCCTGTTGCAAAAATTTCTTGTGTAAAATCTTTAAAAAAATTCATAATATTTTATTTAAAATTCATTAAATAGTGATACACTTTTTCTGTTGGTAAACCTACAACATTGGTATATGAACCTTCAATTTTAGAAATTCCTGTTAGTCCAATCCATTCTTGAATTCCGTATGCGCCAGCTTTATCAAATGGTTTGTAATTATCTAAATAATAACGAATTGCATCATCTGATAAGTAATTAAAAGTAACTTTAGTAACTTCATAAATAGTATCAGTTTTCTCTAAAGTTTTAAAACAAACTGATGTAATTACCTCGTGTGTTTCATTAGATAATGATTGTAAAATACTAAAAGCATCATCATAGTTTTTAGGTTTGCCCAATGCTTTTTCGTTTAACCAAACAATAGTATCACTTGTAATTAAAAGTTCATTTTTATTTAATTCTCCTTCAAATGCTTTTGCTTTTAATTGAGCTAGAAAATTAGTAATTTCTTCTGCTTTTAAATGATTTGGATAAATTTCTTCGATGTCTTTTAAGCGAATTTCGAATTCTAAATCTAAATCTTTAAAAAATTGCTGACGTCTTGGTGAGCCTGATGCCAAAATGATTTTATAGTTACTAAACATTGAATTTTATATTTAAGGTAATCACAACAATTGATAAAATACCGAAGAAAATAATCCATTTTAGTAGTTTGCTACTTGCTGTAAAATCTTGTTTTTCTTTGGCATTCCAAATTTTAATTAAGCAAAAAATCATTGGAGCAATTACAAAGATAATAAGATAAAAAATTCCGAAATATAAATTATTACTAAACAAATAATTATAGATATAATAAAACAAATATAAAGTTGGTAAAAGTAATAATGCAAATGCAATTTTAGAGGTTTTCTCAATTCCAAAAACAATTGGTAAGGTTCTCATTACATGTAAATTATCTCCTTTTATGTCTTCAATGTCTTTGATTATTTCCCTAACTAAATTTAGTATAAAAGCAAATTTAGCATAATCTAAAAGTATAGAAAATGCAATTGTCATTTGTGGTTTATTTACCTCAAATGTATTTGGAAAAATATCAAAAATTCCAATAATTATTACACTAAAACCTAACAAAGTTGCAATAGTTACGTTTCCTAAAATTGCAATTTGTTTTAATTGACTAGCATAAAAGTAAAGTAGTGTAGCAATTAAAACAAAAATTATGGCAAAGTTAGGATGCGAAATAGAGTTAGCCAACAAAAAACCAAGAGCAACTCCAGTGATTGTTAATCCAGCATAGATTTTGTATGCCAAATCTTCTGAAATAAATTTACCAATTATTACTTTATTGGGTTTGTTTATTTGATCTGTTTCAATATCAAAAATATCATTAATTACATAACCGCCAGCAGCAATAAATAGTGTAGAAAATACTAATAACGCATATTGCCAATAGAACAATGATAACGGAATATTGATGAGTTCTAGATATCCAAATCTAAATATTAATTGCATTAATGCTAGTAGAAGTAGGTTTTGGAAACGTATAAGTTTTAGGAAAATCATAATTTTTAAGTTGGAAGTTGGAAGTTAGAAGTAAATCCATCTAAATTTTCAAATTCATTTTATTATTTAAGGGTTTTATTATTTGCTGAATTCAAGTTACAAATGCAACTTTTTGGTTAAACATATAATTTGGTGATTCAAAATTAAATCTTTTTCTTGGTCTATTGTTAATTTTTTCTTGTA
>NZ_JAYUPK010000064.1:0-7683 GCF_043760115.1 Flavobacterium sp. | reverse complement strand
AATGTTATAAATATTTTGGTATTTAATGTTTAAAACAGAAAATTCAACATCCGTATTACTTATATTTTCGGCTTTTAAAAAAACAATATTCGAATCATAATTTCTATTTTTTAATTGTAGAATCGAGTTAGTATCAATAGTTTTAATATCATTTAATAAATCAGATTTTTTTTCTTCAAATTCTCTGTTAGCACTTTCTAAATATAAATTTTCTTGTTTTTTAGCATTCAAAAAATGAATTCCATAAGACAAAACTATAAATATTGGAATCAATAAAAAGTACCTATTTCCATTAAATCCTGTTCTTTTATCTTTGTAAACATCAGTATTAGAAAATGAATCGTGCCAATTGGCATTCAATAAAAATGAAAATGCATTAAATGGAATACTTCTACACAAAGTTCTTTTAAAAATCATTTCGTTACTTGGTAAAAATCCATCATCATCACCTACTCTAGTTTCAGTTAAAAACTTTGCTGGAGTTGCTTTAAATAAAACTTCAAAAACAAAATAAAATAGTGTTCTAAAAATAAATACCAATAATGTAAATGCTAGTTGTTCTCCTACTATATTTTCTATTGCTTCTAAAAACATCACAAAATATCGCATTTTAGCAAGCGTATCAATTTGTTGATACAACAATAATCCAAAGATAATTGTATCAACAATTAAATGAAAAAATCGTTGCCAACTGGTTGCATTAAAATAATAAATTTTACTTGCTTCGCCACGAACTACAGTTTCATAATCTAATGATTTTAAACTATTTAAATGCTTCATTATTTTAAAAACAAAATAAATAATTCCAATTTTTAAAACTAATGATACTAGGAATAATAAACTAGTATTCAACCTTATTTCAGTTCCATTAAATAGTAAATAATTTAAAAATAGTACTACAGAAAATAATTGTTGAAAAAGTAAAATAGAAAACACAAAACGTAAAAGTCTACTTTCGTTTTCCTTAGTTTTATAATAAATAATAGCTCCAATTAATAAAATAAAATTAAAAAATAGATTATAATATATTCCATCAATCCAAAAAATATCCTGCCCACCAGAAATTCTAAAACCAAGACTATCAAAAATTCTAAAAACTATAGAATTGTATTCATAATTATTATAAAAGGCAACAATAAATCCCGAAATTGAAATTAGTAAAGCAAATAATGTAATTTTCTTCAACATAGTAAATGGTTTAGGTTTCAAAAATAGTTAATTTAATATAAACACAATTTAAGAAGCAAATTTGTTTAAAAATTAAAACTATTTATAAAACTAGATTATAAAAAAAATCTTATTTTTGAGTAGAAATTCATTACTCAGAATATATTAAATTATTATGTTAGCATCTAAATTATCATCAGAAATACTTTTAAAATTAGAAGCCATTCTAGGTTCAACATACGTTTTTACCGATGACGAAACTCGTAATCATTACGGTCACGACGAAACTGAAGATTATGTTTTTCCGCCAAGTGTTGTTGTAAAACCAGCCAATGCTCAAGAAATTTCAGAAATTATGAAATTGGCAAACGAATATAAAATTCCGGTAACGCCAATTGGAGGAAGAACTGGCTTGAGTGGTGGCGCACTTTCTCTTCAACAAGGCATTGGACTTTCGACAGAACGTTTAAATAAAATTTTAAATATAGACGAATTTAATCTTCAAGTAATTGTAGAACCAGCAGTAATTACGCAGGTTTTACGAGAAGCCGTGGCTGAAAAAAATCTTTTTTATCCACCAGATCCAAGCAGTCAAGGAAGTTGTTGGATTGGAGGAAATGTTGCCGAAAATGCTGGTGGCGCAAGAGCTGTAAAATACGGAGTTACCAAAGATTATGTTCTAAATTTAGAAGTAGTTTTGCCTAATGGAGAAATTATTTGGACTGGAGCTAACACGTTAAAAAACACCACAGGATACAATTTAACGCAATTAATGGTTGGAAGCGAAGGAACTTTGGGCATTATTACTAAAATTGTTATGAAATTATTGCCAAAAGTAAATCATAATGTATTAATGTTGGTTCCGTTTTACAAAGCCAATCAAGCTTGCGAAGCAGTTTCAGCAATATTTAGAGCAGGAATTGTTCCAAGTGCTTTAGAATTTATGGAACGTGATGCCATTGACTGGACTTTAAAATTTATTCCAAACTTAAATGTTCAAGTAAAAGACGAAGTTCAAGCACATTTATTGATAGAAGTTGACGGAAATTATCCAGAAATATTATTTGCAGAAGCCGAAAAAATAATGACTGTTGTAGAGCAATTTGAAATTGACGAAGTTTTATTTGCAGACAGCGAAGAACAAAAAAATGCGCTTTGGAAAATGAGACGAAGTGTTGCCGAAGCAGTAAAAGCAAATTCTATTTACAAAGAAGAAGATACTGTTGTGCCAAGATATGAATTGCCAAAATTACTAGCTGGAATTAAAGAAATAGGAACAAAATACGGATTTAAATCAGTTTGTTATGGTCACGCAGGCGACGGAAATTTACATGTAAACATTATAAAAGGTGAAATGACTGACGAAAACTGGAACACAGAAGTTACCAAAGGAATTCGTGAAATATTCGAACTTACAGTTTCATTAAAAGGCACATTATCCGGTGAACATGGAATAGGTTTTGTGCAAAAAAATTATATGAATATTGCATTTTCTAAAACGCATTTAGAATTAATGGAACGCATAAAGTATGTTTTTGACCCAAATATAATTTTAAATCCAGGAAAGATTTTTCCAGATAATTTTTAGGATTACTAAATTTGTGGCTTACATAAATTATAGATTTATATAAGCATAAAGTAAGTTTCAAACTTTTTAAAAGTTTAAATCTGCTTGTAGACTTTTTGTTTAATGAATAAAACCCTAATTTTTGGAAACTTATTTTGGAAAAATGTGCTCTATTTTACTGTTTTATAGTTTTCCCAAAATGTTTTATTAAATATAATCTTATCGAATAATTCTATCTCTTCCTTATACGAAATTTTATCAGGATTTTCTGTATTGAAATTTTTCCAATTTGAATTTATAAACATTTTTAATTGATATTGATTATTTTCTTTATCATATAATTTTCCTGTTATTTCAATATCAGAATTTATTAAAAAATAGGTGTTATTTATTTTTTCGAAATTTGTTTCTACGCTTTCAAAATTTATTTCTTTATTTATGAATTTTTCATTCCAACCATAAATATCATATTTTGAAGTATCAGGGTTTTCCATATAAGCCCAATTTTCAATTATTTTTACAATTGCAAAATCGTCTTTGTTTATATATAATGTTCCTGAATAATTTCCTGCAATTTGTCTTTTAGTATAGGTGTAATGATTTCTTGGTATTGAAAAATTTATTACAAATACTGTTTTTTCATTAAATATTTTAACCTCAATAATTTTGTAAACAAACTTCTTCGATTTTCTAATATTAAAACAACTACCATACATTATTGGATTATTATACGTTAAACTTCTAAATTGACGAATATTTGTTGGTTTAAAATAATTTCTAATATTCCATTTAATTTCTTCAAGTTGTTTAGAATTTCTTTCTAATTGATTGTATCCACGATCAAATTGTTTATTAGTAAAATCGAAATTTGTAACCGATTCATTTTGAACTTTAACATCTATATTTGTAAATTGTTGTGAATTAAAATAAAAGGTTGGATAATTTTTATTAATATTTTCAATTACTTTATTGATAATTGAATAAGTAGCTTTTTTATTGTAATTAACAATTACTACCTCTTCTAAAACTGTTTCTTTAACTTTTAATTTATCTATTTTATCTAAATCTTCAATTTTTGATTTATTTTGAATATTCGATTTTGAAATAAATTCATTTTCATCAAAATCTATTAAAGTTGCTTGTTTAACTTGATTATAATAAATATAACCATCGTGTAATAAATCTAATCTTGATTCAATAAAATCTATAGGGCTAAAAAATCTATTTAACTGTGCTTTTTTCATTTCATCCTGTTTTGATGAAATAAATAAATGAGGTTGGTTTTTGTTTTTTAGAAATTGTTCAACAGAATTTAAATTTAATGGTGTTTTACTCCAGGTATTATTTAAATAAATCGAGTCTGTTGCTGTAATCGATGCTAAACTGTATACTTTTTCTTTAAGTTCTTTTTTAATGTATGAACCCATTGGAATGTGTTCTTTAATAACTGGTATTTTAACAGATGACATATCATTTACAAAATGAGCGTTTGCACCCCAACAAATAATTTTTTCATTTGGATGTATTTTTATATATTCCAAAAGATTATCAGCCATTTGTTTATCTCTAATATTGTCGTCAGATGTTGTATTGAAAGTACTTAAAATAGGTTTATTAATAAAGCTATATTCACCAAGAGATAAAAGACTTTTTACAATTTGTTTCCAATAAAAATGAACTTCGTCATTAGGTTTTTTTTCTATATTAACTAATAAATTATTTAATGAAGACTTATATTTATCATATGATATATCACCTTCATCAAAGACTCCAGAATTTATTATTGATTCGATTAACAACTCTAAATCATCTTTATTTAATTTAAAATTAAGTTTATTTTTGTTGCAATATTCATATAAATCAATAAGAAGCTCGTTTTCACCATATTCTCCAGTAATTTGATTATCAAATCCAAATATTTTTAATTCAGTTTTGTTTAAATCAAAAAAATCAATAAAACTTTGAAATTCCTTTTTCTTACTCCAAATAAAGAACAATGATTTTTCAAAAGCAATTTTTGTTTTTTCTCCATTATTAATTTTTGTTTGTGCTTTCCAAACATCATAAATTCCAGATTCAAAAGCGATTGTATTAAATCCTAATTCTTGATGTAAATATTTTATAATTTCAGTTTTTACCTCGAATACATTTCCATCGAAATGTGTTCTTTCTCCAAGCATAACTACTTGAACATCCTTTAATTCATCTTTTAGAAATAAAAAATCTTGAGGAGTTAAATTTTCTGGAAACGTTACAGTTTTTGGGTTAAAACTTTGAGCATTTACGTTTAAAAAAAATAAATTTATTACAATAAAAAATAACATTATTTTCATTTATTTTTTTGGATTTTAACAGGATTTTTTTAATTATTTATTTGCATAAAAATCAACAATAACAGTATGAGCATTTTTAAAAGTTGGAGTTTGCTCACTAATTGTTGCTACTTTTTTCTTGTTTATTTTCATAAAAATATCAGCATCATTTGTAAATAAAATTGCTGATAAAAACGGATTATTTATGTAACCTGTAAGTATAAAAATGGCTTCGTCAAGGTTGTAATCGTTAACTTGCTCTTCTTCTTGTAATTTTAAAGTAATAGATAATCCTATTTTATCTTCTATCAAAATTGGTCTTGCATAAACATTTCTAAGATCAGGATTTCCTATGGTTTTAGCCAACGTGAGTTTAGAAAAAGTAGCATTATTAATACTATCTTTAAGCAAATTAAAAAAGGTATTGTAAGTTGAAGTATTTGGCATTGAATTTATTATGTTTAAAAAACCCTTTCAAATATAAATGTGAAAGGGTACTAATTTAATCTCTTTTAGGAGTATTTTTTTTATCTCTCTTTTCTGCTTTTTTTTCTTTAGCAGTTTTTAAAGGTTCTTTTTTTTCTGTTTTTTTTGCATCTTGACTCTTTGCCATAATGAAGTTTTTTAATGGTTATTACTATTTTCGATACTGTAAATATAAATGTATTAATTTAATAATCTTTTAAATTTTAATTTCTTTAAGAATTATTTTAAAATTTACTTTTTATATAATTTCAAATTTAAAAATCGAAATTAAAAATCCTTAATCGAAAAACAATTAAGGATTTAAAGAATTTAAGCTTCCTCTAAAACTCTATTTGGATCAAAACCAAAAAGTTGGTGTTCTTTTATTAAATCTGCAATTCCTTCTGGCAACATATTTTCCCAACCAGGAATTCCTTTGTTTATCATTTTTAAAACTTCTCTAGAGAAAATTTCAAGATTTTTTTCATCATAATCTGTAACATCAACCACTTTTCCATTGAATTTAAAAAATTTATACAATTCTTTCATTCTTGGATGTACTTTTAAGTTTTCAGAATTGATAACTTCTCTATCTTCGCCAAGCATTGGATATAAATATACTTTTAAATCTCTATAAAATAATTTTCCAAAAGCTTCTAGAATTCCTCCACTTAAATGACGGTAATACTTTTCGTCAAAAATATCAACTAGGTTATTAACTCCCATTACCAATCCCATTCTAGCTTTAGAATAATTAGAAAAATATTCTACCACTTTGTAATATTCTTGAAAATTAGAAATCATAACTGTTTGACCAAGAGAACATAACAATTCTGCTCTGTCCATAAAATCGCGTTCATCAATTTCTCCTTCCGATTTTAAATTAGAAAGTGTAATTTCAAATATTACAAAAGTATTTTCTTTTTCAACCTTATTTTCTTCAAGAAACATTTTTAACGATTTCTCATACATATCCATATTTACTGTTGTAACTGGACGAAAACTTCCTCTTAATGCAAGTATATTTTTCTTATATAAAACTGCTGCTGGCAATATATTCTTACCTTCTGGACTAAACATTACTGCATCTGTCATTCCGTTTTTTACCAATTGTAAACTCATTAATCTGTTGTCTACATTGGCAAATCGTGGACCAGAAAAGTTAATTGTATCAACTTCTATTTGATCTTTATCTAAATGATCGTACAAATAACGCAACAATTTTTTTGGATCATTATATTTGTAAAAAGCACCATAAATTAAGTTAACTCCAAGAATACCAAGTGTTTCTTGTTGTAATCTAGCATCGGTTTCTTTAAAACGTATGTGAATTGTAATTTCATTATAATCTTCGTCTGGTTCAATTTGATAACGAATTCCAACCCAACCGTGACCTTTAAACTGCTTAGCAAAATCAATAGTTGCAACAGTATTGGCATAACTAAAAAACATCTTATTAGGATGTTTTGCTCTATCCAATCGTTTTTCTATCAATTCAACTTCGTGCGAAAGCATTTTTTTTAATCTACTTTCAGTTACATATCTTCCATCTTCTTCAATACCATAAATGGCATCACTAAAATCTTTATCATAAGCTGACATTGCCTTTGCAATAGTTCCAGAAGAACCACCAGAACGAAAAAAATGTCTTACGGTTTCTTGTCCTGCACCAATTTCGGCAAACGTTCCGTAAATATTATCGTTTAAATTTATACGCAACGCTTTATCTTTTATTGAAGGTATTTGTTCAATAAGTTTATCGCCTTTAAGTTTTATGTCCAATCCAAAATTTCCCATAATCAATTATAATACTTGCAAAGTTAATAAAATACGTACTTTAATAAAAGATAAATAATGCTATTTTTGTAAAATATCTTTACTAATAAGATTTAGATTTATAACTAATCAAAAACCGTGCTAAATGAAAATTTATTTTCTTGGAACTGGAACTTCTCAAGGCATTCCTGTAATTGGGAGTAATCATCCTGTTTGCCATAGTAAAGACATAAAAGACAAACGTTTACGAGTTTCTGTATGGATTTATGATGATGAAAATTCTTTTGTAATAGATTGCGGACCAGATTTTAGACAACAAATGCTAACCTCAGGTTGTAAAAAAGTGGATGCAATTTTATTCACTCACGAACATTCTGATCATACCGCAGGAATTGA
>NZ_JAYUPK010000063.1:0-22427 GCF_043760115.1 Flavobacterium sp. | reverse complement strand
TTGATGGCGCAGTACCAGCGCAACGAGCATTGTCAAGATCTTTAAATATTCCTGCGGTTTTAATGTTACAAGAACACGGCGTAAATAATTTTTATGAAATTTTACAAAAATTCAAACTCAAAAATGTCAATAAGCATCCAAATCATTATGGATTATCGTTAATTCTTGGTGGCGCAGAAAGTAATCTTTGGGATTTATGTAGAACCTATGCCAATTTATCATCAACAATAAATTATTTCAATCAATCTAAAGGAAAATATAGAACACAAGAATTTGCCGAATTAAATTATAAAAACGAATTTACACAAGATTATGGTGATGAAAGTTATCAAAAAACCATACTTGGTGCAGGTTCTATTTATTTAACTTACAATGCAATGAAAGAAGTAAACCGTCCAGAAGGTGATGAAGCTTGGAAATTTTACGATTCGTCACTAGAACTAGCTTGGAAAACAGGAACCAGTTTTGGAAATCGCGATGCTTGGGCAATTGGCACCAATTCTAAATATGTAGTTGGCGTTTGGGTTGGCAATGCTTCTGGAGAAGGAAGACCACAACTTACTGGAGTAGAAAGTGCTGCTCCAATATTGTTTGATGTTTTTAATTTATTACCAAGAAAAAAATGGTTCAATGCACCATTAAACGATTTAGAATATGCCGAAGTTTGTACTTTAAGCGGACATTTAGCACAAGACGATTGCCCAAAATCAACCCAATTAATTAATAAAAAAGGATTAAAAACAACTATTTGTAACTATCATAAGTTAGTACATCTTGACATTACAGAACAATTTAGAGTAAACAGCAGTTGCGAAAATATAGACAATATAGTCAACAAAAAATGGTTTGTTTTGCCGCCAGTTATGGAATATTATTATAAAAGTTTGCATATAGATTACAAACCATTACCACCATTTAGACCAGATTGTATGCAAACCCAACAAGCGTCAATGGATTTTATTTATCCAAAAACCAATAGTAAAATTTACTTAACCAAAGGTTTCGATAGTAAAATTCAGCCAGTGATATTTAAAGTAGCACATTCCAATAAAGAAGCCAAATTGTATTGGTATGTAGACAATGTGTACAAAGGCACAACCCAAACCTTTCACGAAATGCAAGTAGAAGCCAACACCGGAATTCACTATATTACGGTTACAGATGAATTTGGAAATGAAATTAAGCGAAAAGTGGAGTTTGTTAAAGATTAAAAGTTTAGCTATTTTTTTAGAAATTAAGCTGATGTATATTAGTAGCGAATGGCTTGGGCATTTTCTATCTACCATTTTCCTGCTGTCCATTCCAATCTGCTGTTGGGGTTTTTGCGAAGCAAAAACCCCAACAGCAATAATTACATTTCTATAAGTATTAAAAATATATCTTTTTTGAAAAATTAAAGTTGTAAACTTTTTTCAATTAAGTTACATGAATCTTTACTAATTTGATAATTACTCGCTAAATTTTTAAAATTAGAAATAGAATTTTTTACCTCATCGATAATTTTATTGGCGTTTTTTATACCAAAATCAGCTGCCAAAATCATCAAATTATTAACAGTTGGATTTTTGCTTTCACCAGCAACACTTGTACTATGAAAACCATACGAAGATTGTGAAAAAGTTAAATCATAAGCAGGAGAAAATTTCCAATTTCCATCTTTATTCATTAAAAAAGAAAAGTTTTTACTATGATCATCTCTATTGTGTGCCAAAATATTAAATACAGCTAACCTATATATTTTTTCGTAGGCATTAAAGTCTTTCTCAAGTATAAAAGCACAATCCATAATATGACCATAATCAATAGTGCTCATTCTAAAATTATCATGCAACAATCCAGCAACCGAATGTAAATGTAACTTTTCATTAGTAATTCTATCAAACCTCTTGCTTCCAAATAAAAATTTTCCGCTTTTAGTTTTAAATATTTTAAAATCGGCTACTTCAATGCCACTGTTTTGTGCCATTTGATTATATGTAAATTCAATTAAGCCACTATCATATAAATCATATGTTGATGGAAATTTAATTATCCAATGTTCAAAACCATCTGGAAAAATTGATTGTCCCGAAATTATTTCATCTGTTAATGAATTATAACCTACTAGAATTTTGGGTCTTGCACCACCAGAAGAACCGCCAAGTTGAAACAACTCATCAATAACATCTTGAGAATTTCCTTTTAAAATTACCTCAACCTCATTCGATATTAAATCTAAATCTACTTTTATATTTGTAGTTTGTATTTCATTTTCAGGTTCATAAGAAATTGCTCCCATACTGTTAGAATCTAAATAACTTAGTCTATCTAATGAACTTATTTCGTTTAAAGAAACCCCTAAAGATTGTAGTTTTCTATCCAATAATAGTTTTCCCCAACCATCAGGAATTGAGTCAGAAAAAACACCAAAAAGTCCATCAAGATGTAATTCTTTTGGAGTTATAATATCTGGAGTTAACTTCATTTTAAATGGTGAAATTTCAATTCCTTTGATAAGAAATTCTACATCGTATTTAAAATAAATTAACCCTTTTTCTAAGATCATTTCACCAATTCTATCTTTAGAATTGCCAAGATTTAAAAAAACATTTATTTTTTGAATTTTCATCTTTTTATCTGGTAAATAATTTTTCAACTACTTTTAATTCAGTGTCAATTTTAAAAACCAAATCAAAATCATCAAGTCTATTAAATAAGTTTGCTAATTTTAATAGTGATTCTAAAGAAATTTGAGAAGTGTTTTCAAATCTTTTTATACTTCCTAAAGAAACACCAGATTTTTGCGCTAATAAGGTTTGAGAATATTTTTTATCTTTTCTTAATTCTCTAAATTTTGAAGCTAATTCTTTTTGTGTATCTACTGGTAATTTAATGTTATTGTATTTATTCATAATAAACTAATATAATAGCCAAATATAATATTTTTTTAGTAAAATAACTTATATATTAACTACAAATGTACTATTGAATAGGTCTTATCAGTATTAAATTTTTATATATCAAAAAAAGTATACTAATTTTAATCACATTTTATTCATTTTTGGTAAGCTAACTTTATATAGAATTTCTTAATAAATATCTTTTTTCAATACTATCTTAAGAAATTTAATTTGAATAAATTAGTAGTAAATGTTGATCGCACAAAAAAACCGCCAATCAAAAGAAAGACGGTTTAAATTTTTAATATTTTTAGAATAAATATTATCCTAAAGCTGCTCTTTTAAATCCAGATACAGTTAGGTTAGCATCTACAGATTTAATGTAATTAGCCACACTCATTGAACTGTCTTTAATATAATCTTGGTTTACTAAAGTGTTGTCTTTAAAGAAACGACCAAGTTTACCTTTGGCAATATTTTCAATCATTGCTTCTGGTTTTCCTTCTTGACGAAGTAAATCTTTAGCAATTTCTATTTCTTTAGCAACAGTATCAGCATCAACTCCATCTTCGTTTAATGCAATTGGGTTCATTGCTGCAGCTTGCATTGCAACATTTCTAGCAGCTTCGTCAGCACCAGCAACATTTGAAGAAAGCGCAACTAATGTTGCAATTTTATTACCAGAGTGAATGTAAGATCCAATAAAAGCTCCAGATAATTTTTCGAAAGTTCTAATTTCTAATTTTTCTCCAATAACTCCTGTTTGCTCAATTAATTTATCAGCAACAGTAATTCCATTGAAATCAGAAGCTAAAAATTCTTCTTTAGTATTGAAGTTTAATGCTAAATTAGCCATTTCAGTAGCCATTTTAACAAAATTTTCGTTCATTCCAACAAAGTCAGTTTCACAATTTAATGTAATAACTACACCTTCTGTTTTGTCTGCATTTACAACTGCAATAGCTGCGCCTTCTGTAGATTCTCTGTCAGATCTGTTTGCAGCAACCTTTTGACCTTTTTTTCTAAGGTTTTCAATTGCTAAATCAAAATCTCCATCAGATTCTACTAATGCTTTCTTGCAGTCCATCATTCCTGCACCTGTTATTGTTCTTAATTTATTTACGTCTGCAGCAGTAATTGTTGCCATTTTTTTTTTTTTAAAGTTTAACTATTTTTTGTAAAAAAATAAATTCCAAATCTAAAATTCCAAATTCCAACTTTAATAGCGTATCAATTAAATGATAACTTTTGGAATTTGGAATTTAAAATTTGGAAATTTAACTGTTTTTATTCTTCAGATTTAGTTTCTTCTGTTGCTGAAACTTCTTCAGTTGCTACAGCTTCAACAACTGGAGTTTCTTCTTTAGTTACAACTTCTTCAGCTACTTCTTCTTCTGCAACCACTTCTTGAGTATCATCTCCTTCTTTTTCAGAAGTTCTATTAGCCAATCCGTCTTTTACAGCGTCTGTTACTAAAGTTAGAATTTTATCGATAGATTTAGAAGCATCATCATTAGCTGGTATAACATAATCTACTTCACGTGGATCAGAGTTAGTATCAACCATTGCGAAAACTGGAATGTTTAATTTTTGTGCTTCTTTAATTGCGATATGTTCTGCTTTAATATCAACTACAAATAATGCAGATGGAAGTCTAGACATGTCTACTATTGAACCTAAATTTTTATCTAATTTTGCTCTTAAACGATCTACTTGTAAACGCTCTTTCTTAGAAAGTGTCATGAAAGTACCATCTTTTTTCATTCTATCAATAGTTGCCATTTTTTTTACAGCTTTTCTAATAGTAATAAAATTTGTTAGCATTCCACCAGGCCATCTTTCTGTAATGTAAGGCATATTACAAGCTGCAGCTTTTTCTGCAACGATGTCTTTAGCTTGTTTTTTTGTAGCTACAAATAAAATTTTTCTTCCAGATGCGGCAATTTTTTTCATTGCTTCACTAGCTTCTTCAATTTTTGCAGCTGTTTTATATAGATTGATAATGTGAATTCCATTACGTTCCATATAAATGTAAGGCGCCATATTTGGATCCCATTTGCGAGTCATGTGTCCAAAATGTACACCTGCTTCTAATAATTCTTTAACGTCAATTTTGTTTGCCATTGTGTAATAGTTTACGTTCCGTGATTAGCAATGCGTCACCTTTTTCGCTTTAAGAATTTCTTTAAGACTTTGGACTGCATTTCGATGCTAAACTAATTCCTTAATTTATAAAAAAGGAATATCGACAACTTGTTTTTAAATTCAATTTTTTATTCTGAGTCTGAATTAATTTCAGACTTTCAGAATCTGTTTGTAATAATTCGCAGTTTCCTGAAAAGCATCTGAAACGTGTTCAAATATAATTTCAAAAAAATACTAAAGAATCTGAAACAAGTTCAGATTGAAGTTCAGTATTAACGTTTAGAGAATTGGAATCTCTTACGTGCTTTTTTCTGACCGAATTTTTTACGTTCTACCATTCTTGGATCTCTTGTAAGTAATCCTTCTGGTTTTAAGATAGCTCTGTTTCCTTCGCCAACTTCACACATTACTCTTGCCAAAGCCATTCTTACTGCTTCTGCTTGACCTGTTGAACCACCACCATAAACATTAACTTTTACGTCATAATTGGTAACGTTTTCTGTCATTGTCATTGGTTGTAATACTTTGTACTGTAAAGTTGCAGTTGGAAAGTAAGTTGCAAACGGTTTTTTGTTAACTGTGATTTGTCCTGTTCCTTCTTGAACATAAACACGTGCTACGGCACATTTTCTTCTACCGATTTTGTGAATAACTCCCATTATTTTAAGTCGTTAAGGTTTACGGTTTTTGGTTTTTGAGCTACGTGAGTATGCTCTGAACCAACATTTACATTTAAGTTGCGGAATAATTGTGCGCCTAATTTATTTTTAGGTAACATTCCTTTTACAGCTTTTTCTACTAATAATGCAGGGTTTTTTTGTTGCATAATTTTAGCAGTTAAACTTCTTTGTCCTCCAGGATAACCTGTGTGACGAATGTATGTTTTTTCGTCAAGTTTGTTTCCTGTAAGGTTAATTTTCTCTGAGTTGATAACAATTACGTTATCTCCACAGTCAACGTGTGGTGAATAACTTGGCTTGTATTTACCTCTTAATAGCATTGCTACTTTAGAAGCAAAACGACCTAAGTTATGACCTTCAGCATCTACAACAATCCACTCTTTGGTAATAGTGGCTTTGTTGGAAGAAACTGTTTTGTAGCTTAATGCGTCCATAATATTATTTTAATTAAACATTCCATTCCTAATTAAAGGAGTGCAAAAGTACGATTATTTATTAGATTTACAAAATTGATTTTTAAATTTATTAGTATTTTGAAATTTAGCATGTTACAAAAGGTTTATGATGTGTTTTTAGCCCAGAACGAAATGGCATCCTTTCTTGTTTTTTTTAACAAGAAAGATATAATGTAGTGCTGGAATAGGGTTTGTAGATAAAGCCCAAGCCATTGTGCTACTGATACTAATGAGCACAAGTTCTAGAAAAATAATTTTATAAAGTTTTTTACATTTATATTTTCTATTTTTACATTTCTAAATTATACTTATGAAGTCTAAAGCCACGTTAAAACAAATTGCTAAAGAACTTGGAGTTTCTGTTTCTACGGTTTCTAAGGCGTTAAATGACAGTCCAGAAATTAGCGAACCAACCAAAAAAAGAATTCAGGAATATGCTAAATTAAAAAATTACAAGCCCAATGTTATTGGTTTGAATTTAAAAAATAGATCTACAAAGACTATTGGTGTTATTATTCCGAATATTTTAAATTCGTTTTTTGCAAAGGTTTTTAGTGGCATTGAAAAGGTTGCCGATGAAAAAGGGTATAAAGTAATTACTTGTATTAGTAACGAAAGTCTTGAAAAAGAAATTGGCGCATTAGAAATGTTGAGTAATGGTACAATTGATGGATTTATTTTATCGATAAGTGAAGAAGCACAAAAATTGCAACAATTTGGTCATTTTAAATCTATAATAAACGAAGGAACACCAATTGTAATGTTTGACAGAACTACTGACGAAGTAAATTGCGATAAAGTTGTTGTAGACGATTTAGACTCAGCTGTAAATGCTATGGAACATTTAATTAATACTGGATGTAAAAATATTGCTTTGTTTTCTAGTATTAATAATTTGAGCGTTGGCAAACTTAGGGCAAAAGGTTTTTATAAAGCATTTGAAAATAAAGTTCTTAAAGTGAATGAGAATTTAATTATTTTAACAGATACGTCTGAAGAATTTGACCAAAAAATTAAAGATTTTTTTAATAAAAATGAGTTCGATGGAGTTTTTGCTGTAGACGAACACGCATCGGTAATGGCAATGAAACATGGTATTAAAAAAGGATATAAAATTCCAGAAGAATTATCAATAATAGGTTTTGCAGATGGATTGTGGAGTAGAAGAATGACGCCAAGTTTATCTACAGTAAGCCAACATGGTCCAGAAATTGGTGAAGTTGCTGCGACAATGTTAATAGAAAAACTAGAAAGTAAGGATGAAGAATATACTTATAGAACAACAGTTATTAAAACTGAATTACGACAAAGAGAATCTACGAAGAAGTTGTAAATTTTGTTAAATTTTAATCTTTCAGTAAGTTAACGTTAAATTGAAACAAAAGTTTTATAAATTTGTGAATTATATATACTATATGAAAAGAATTTTTACATTATTTGTGTGCTTATTATTTAGTTTAGGTTTTTCTCAAGAAAAATTAAATGTTTTTGATATTGGCAGAAAAGGAACGGTTGAACAGGCCAAAGAAATTTTAAAAACTAATATAAAAGCATTTAATGTTGTAAATGATGAAGGTTATTCGCCTTTGGTACTTGCTTGCTACAGAGGAAACAATGAAGTTGCAAAATTTTTAATAGAAAATGGTAGCGATATAAACGGCAATAGCAAAATGGGAACACCATTAATGGCAAGTATTGTTAAAGGAAATAATGAAATTGCTAAATTACTTATAGAAAATAAAGCGGATGTAAATAGTACTGATGCAAATGGAACAACAGCATTAATATATGCAACAAATTTTAAAAATTACGAAATTGTAAGCTTGTTAATAAAAGCTGACGCAGATTATAATAAAGAAGACAACAGAGGAAACTCGGCATTAGAATATGCAATTCTCCTTAACGACGATAAATTAATTGAAACACTAAAAAATAAAAAGCTATGAAAAAAATTACTTTAAACTTATTAACTTTAATGTTTGTCTCGACAATGCTTGGGCAAACATTTTCTACTGGAACTATTCAATTTTATCCAGAATATGGTGTAAAAATTGATGTAACACCAACATTGGTTACCTTAACTCAAACAATGCCAAGTGATAGATGGTACGCACTAGCATTTAATAACAACAGTATGAGTTCTGGAGATATAATTGCATTTATCAATACTGCAAATATTTCTGATAGACAATTAGGTGGATTTGGAGTTCCGTCTGCAGATGCTATTCAAAGTTGGACAACTACATCTAATACAACAACTGGCACAGTTAGAACAGTTGTTTCTACAAGAGCATTAAATACTGGCGAAGCTGGAGATTATGTTTTTAGCGCTTCTGCCGGATCTATAAATTTAGCATGTTCAAGATCTGCAAGTGCAAGTTTTGGATTAGCACCACATGGTGGTTCTGCAAATGCGGTTACTACTGCAGCTTATGGTTTAACATTAGCTAATGATTCTTTTAATATTGAATCTTTTAAAATGTATCCAAATCCAGCCAAAGGTTTTACAAATATTGAATTGCCTACAAATGTAGATTTTGGTTCGGTTAAAATTTATGATACATTAGGAAGAGTTGTAAAAAATCAAGAAATTACAACTACATCAAATGAAATTTCTACCTCAGATTTAAATACTGGAACATACATGGTAGTTCTAAGAACTGATTATGGAAATGCTACTAAATCTTTAGTTGTAGAGTAATTAAAACTTATAAAACAAAAAAAGCTAGAAATTACTTCTAGCTTTTTTTATGTTTAAATTGAAAAATTTATTCTTTTGTTAATACGTTTTCCATTCCACCTTGTTTTAATGTAAAGGAATTTTCTGCAAATATCATTTTAATTCCTGCACCTGAATAATAAAATTCTTTATCATTTTTTGCACTTAAAGGAAAAGAACCTTGACCAGTTGCTTGTGCTGTTAATTCGCCATTAGTTGTTGTAATTGTAACTTTCATTGGAAAAGTCTTGCTAGAATATACACCAACATATTTTTGTAAAATGACATCGTCAATAATTAGTTTAGTTAAATCTGGAAAAGCGTAGTCTTTATTGTAGTACAAACTTAAAATGCCAATCATAATATCATTTCTATTATAATTATCGCCATTTACAATTAATGATAAGCCAAATTTTTCTTCAACATTGTAACCAACAACTGCTCTAAAACTTTCAATTCCGCCAGTATGACCATAGAATTTTTTAGTATCAAATGGCATTGAAATCAATCCTTTACCATAATAATCCTCCATAGTTTTCATTAATTCTAATGAATTTGCAGAAACTAGTTTTCCATTAAATAATCCATGCATAAAAGTGGTTAAATCACTTGTTGTAGCAGCAATATCGCCAGCTGCATAAGCTAAAGAATTGTCCCATTCTTGGGTTTTTTCCCAAATTTTTCCGTCAAATAAATAAGAATAACTTTCATTGTTAGCACTATTTGTTTTGCCTGGAAGCAAGGTGTTTTTTAATCCTAATTTTTTAATTATTCGTTTATCTAAATTATCTGAAAAACTTTTTTTGGTTACATTTTCAAGAATTAATCCCAATAAATAATAATTAGAATTACTGTATTTATGTTTAGAATTGGGTTCGAAAGCCGATTCATATTTTGTAATTCTATCAACCATTTCTTGTTTAGAATTAAAGATGTAAATTCTATTGCCAACAGTTTCATCATCATTTAGGTAATCTGGAATTCCAGTTCTGTGGTGTAATAAATGATGAATTGTAATTTTATCAGCATTTAAAATTTTTGGATAAAAGGTTGATAACTTAGTGTCTAACGAAAATTTTTTCTCGTCTACCAATTGCATAATCATTGTTGCAGTAAAGATTTTTGTAATAGAACCAATTTTTAATTTAGAATTTTCGTCTAGTTTTTTATTGGTTTCTAAATCGGCAAAACCATATCCTTTAGCAAAAACAACTTTATTGTTTTCATTAATAGCAACTGATCCCATAAATTTATTGTTTACACTTAAAAAAGTAAGTAAACTATCAATTTTTTGGAAGTTGGTTTGTTGGGAGAATGCAAAGGAAAAAGTTAATAAAATGTAAAGTAAAATTATTTTTCTCATGGTCATGTTTTTCTTTATTAGAGTGATGCGATTGAAAATTGTTACAATTCTGAATATTATTTTTAAATTTAGGTTATCATTTCTAACAAATAGCGAAATCATAATACTCTTAGCTTTTTTTAAACTTTATGAGATTCCTACGGAATGACAACAACACTCAACTGAATACTGAAATCTAAACACTGAAACAATGCTAACCAAGAAAATTTTAACTTTGAATTTGAGGTTTTGTTATTTCAATACTTTCTGTCCAAAGAGTAAAAGGATCAAAATCTATTACTTCTTCTTTTCCCCATACAACAGTATCATATTTTACAATAACTTGATTAAAAAATGAAGCATCCTTTAATGGTTTAAATACTGGAAATTCAAGATAAGGAATAATAGAAAATTCCTTCCAGATTTTGTTTTCAAATTCCAATTCTAATGTGAAATTAGGTTTAGGAATAACAGATATTATTTTAGGAAACATAACTAATTATCTTAAAGGTTCAATTTTAAAAATAGGTTCTCCTTTAATGGCTAAACTCCAATCCGCCATTAAATCTTCTTGACGAATTTCTATCCATGCTTTTACCAATTTTGTTTTATTAATTGGAAGTTTACCATCTAATAATTCTCCGTCTGGTATTGAAAAAACTGCTTCAAATTCATTATATTTTACGTGAATATGAGGTAAGTTGTGTTGCTTATTGTCTAAATAATACATTGAAATAATTAATCCATAAAAGAGACTTATAACAGGCATAACATTTTCTTTAATACAAAGTTACAAAATTATTTTTCAAACAAATCTATTATTTTATTTTCAATAATTAAACTCATAATGATTAGATTAGTAGGTTGTTACGGAATGACAATATTATTGAATGTATAATTGATTTTAAAATTGAAAAATGATTTTTAGAAATTATTTTAAAAGATTCCTAAGGAATGATAACTTTATGTATATTTTAAACTGAACACTAAAATCTGAACACTGAATACTTTTCTAATGTGCTTCCAACCAATTCTCACCAATTCCAATTTCAACATCTAAAGGAACATCCATTAAAAAGGCATTTTCCATTTCATGTTTTATCATTGGTTGAATTTTTTCTAATTCAGAGTTATGAACGTCAAAAACCAATTCATCGTGAACTTGAAGTAACATTTTAGATTTCCAGTTTCCTTCGGAAAGTTTTTTATGAATATTAATCATCGCAATTTTGATAATATCGGCAGCACTTCCTTGAATTGGTGCGTTTACCGCATTTCGTTCAGCGCCACTTTTTACCATCATATTGGCAGAATTAATGTCTTTTAAATAACGTCTTCTTCCTAAAACCGTTTGCACATAACCATTTTCTCTTGCAAAATCTACTTGATCTTGCATGTATGATTTTAATTTTGGATACGTTTGATAATAAGCATCAATCAACTCAGCAGCTTCTTTTCGCGAAAGCGATGTTTGATTACTTAATCCAAATGCAGAAACACCATAAATAATTCCGAAATTCACGGTTTTGGCATTGCTACGTTGTTCTTTTGTAACGTTTTCTAACGGAACATTAAATACTTTTGCAGCTGTAGATTTATGAATATCTTCATTATTTTTAAAAGCCAAAATCATATTTTCTTCGCCAGAAAGTGCAGCTATAATTCTAAGTTCTATTTGAGAATAATCGGCAGAAACTAAAGTATAATTTTCATCTCTAGCAATAAATGCTTTTCTAATTAATCTACCTTTTTCACTTCGAATAGGAATGTTTTGCAAGTTTGGATTGTTAGAACTTAATCGACCTGTTGCTGCAACAGTTTGCATATAATCTGTGTGAACGCGACCAGTTTTTTTATCAACTTGATTCGGCAAAGCATCAATATAAGTACTTTGTAATTTTACCATTTGACGCCATTCAAGAATGTCTTTTACAATTTGATGTTCGTTGGCTAAATAAGAAAGTACTTCTTCGCCAGTTGCATATTGACCAGTTTTCGTTTTCTTTTGTTTCGCTCCGCCAATTTTCATTTTGTCAAATAAAACTTCGCCCAATTGTTTCGGTGAAGCCAAATTGAATTTCTCGCCAGCAGTTTCATTTATTTTTTGTTCCAATTGAGAACTTTCTTTAGCCATTTCAACCGACATTTCTTTTAAGAAAGGAACGTTAAGATTTATTCCTTCTAATTCCATTGCTGCCAAAACTGGAATTAATGGAATTTCGATTTCATCAAATAATTTTTTGGTTTCGGCTTTGTCTAAAATCGGACTGAAATTTTGTTTTAATTGATAAGTAACATCTGCATCTTCAGCAGCATATTCTTTAATTTCTTCAATCGAAACATCGCGCATTGATTTTTGATTTTTACCTTTTTTTCCAATCAAATCTTCAATAGATTTTGGCGAATATTTTAAATAAGTTTCAGATAAAACATTCATATTGTGACGCATATCTGGATTTATCAAATAATGGGCAATCATAGTATCAAATAATTTTCCTTTTATTTGAACTCCATAATGTGATAGAATTTTTAAATCATATTTTATATTCTGACCAATTTTTTCGATAGTTTCACTTTCAAAAAATGGCTTGAATTTATCAACTAAAACCTGAGCTTCGTCTTGATTTTCTGGAAAAGGAAGGTAAAATGCTTTTCCTTTTTCAAATGAGAAAGATAGTCCAACAAGTTCTGCATTCAAGGCATCAATTCCTGTAGTTTCTGTATCAAAACATACCGAAGTTTGATTCATCAAATTCTGAATAAACAATTTTAATCCTAAATCGCCTTGAATAATTTGGTATAAATGTTCCGTATTTGATAAATCAGCATAATGTGAATTGGTTTTTTCTTCGCCACTTTGTTCATCAGAAAATCCGAATAAATCAAATTGATCTTCGTTAGATTTTTTTGCTGGAACTTTTTTTATTGGTTGTTCAATTTCTAAATTTTCGTCAACAGCAGTAGGATTATACAGTTTATCAAACTGTGTTTTCATTTGACGAAATTCTAATTTTAAAAATAATTCATCAGTTTTTTCAACATCAGGATGCGATAATTCATACTCTTTTTCATTAAAAGTAACAGGACAATCTAGTAATATTGTTGCCAATTTTTTAGATAAAATTCCTTTTTCTTTATTGGCTTCAATTTTATCTTTCAAAGCACCTTTTAGCTTGTCTGTATTTGCTAAAAGATTTTCCATAGAACCAAATTCTTTCAACAATTTCTTGGCTGTAACTTCGCCAACGCCAGGTAAACCCGGAATATTATCGGCAGCATCGCCCATCATTCCTAGAAAATCTATAACTTGTTCTGGTCGTTCTATTTCAAAGCGTTTTAAAACTTCTGGAATTCCCCAAATTTCTATGTCATTACCCATTCGTGCTGGTTTGTACATAAAAATATTTTCTGAAACCAATTGTGCAAAATCTTTATCTGGCGTAACCATAAAAACTTGATAATTTTCTTTTTCGGCTTGCTTTGCAATAGTTCCAATTAAATCATCGGCTTCAATACCAGCAACTTCTATAATTGGAATGTGCATTGCCTTTAAAATTTCTTGAATGTATGGTACAGCAATTTTTATAGCTTCTGGAGTTTCATCTCTGTGCGCTTTATATTCTTGATACATTTCATATCTAACATCGCTTCCGCCTTTGTCAAATGCTACTGCTAAATGATCTGGTTTTTCACGTTTTATTACATCCATCAAGGCATTCATAAATCCCATAATGGCAGATGTATCCATTCCTGTTGAAGTAATTCTTGGGTTTTTTATAAAGGCAAAATAACCACGAAATATTAGTGCGTATGCGTCTAGAAGAAAAAGGCGTTTTTGTGACATTGTTGTAATTTAAAAAGTAATTGAAATTCCGAAACCGTTAGAATTAGAAATAAAATTGGTTGAATCTATTGTAAAACTTGTTTTTGGATTTTTAAAATCGTTATTTATTAAGTCTAATGATTTTTTTATTTTTTTAGAAAATCCAATTTTTATTGGAATTGCAATTATTACTAATCCAGCTCCAATAAATAGTAAAGTATTAGAGTAAGTTTTAGAATTTGTTACTATTATTGGTTGACCAAATGATCCATAACCAACAATTTGTGTTGAAAATTTAGTTTGAGTAGAATTATATATAAATTTTCCAATAAATGTTGTAGTTCCTACCCACAAAAAAATATTTCCAACTGTTTTTTTAGATCTTCCAGCGTTGAATAATTGTAAAGCTTCTGGATTGGGTTGAAGTAAAGTTCTTACTTCATCGGAAGTTAATTTTTCTGAATTAGAATTATAAACTCTTCCACCACTTTTAAAAGTTAATTGTTCTTGGGAAAAATTTAAAAAAGGTAAGGCAAACAAAAAAAGGCAGATAATTTTTTTCATAAAATGTAAAATTGATTTGTAACAAAAATAGTTTATTTTTATAATTATCAGTTTATAAACATTAACTAAAATTTATGTTTTACAAGAATAATGATTTTTACTTTTGTTAAAATTTTTTAAAAGATGTTACTTCGCTTACTAATTCTCTTTATAGTTATCTCAATTATAGAAATCTACGCTTTTCAAGCCGTTCGTACTTTTACAAAAGTAAGATGGGTTTTAATTGCATATACTTTAATTTCATTGTTGGTTATAGCTTTTATTTTTTATCAATTTACAAAATTTGATAGAAGCGTTGGGCAAACGCAGATGACAATGTTTACAATGGGAGTTTTAATTTTGGTATTAGTTCCAAAATTAATTTTAACTATTTTTATGTTGCTTGAAGATGTTTACAGAGTTTTCTTTGGAATTATTACTCACTTTATGGGCGATAACGATAATGGAACTTTTTTGCCAGATAGAAGAAAATTTGTTTCTCAAATTGCGCTAGGTATTGCTGCTGTTCCGTTTTTGTCTTTAATTTACGGAATGACAATTGGAAAATACAATTATAGAGTACTGAAGCAAACCTTGTTTTTTGAAGATTTGCCAAATGATTTTGACGGTTTTAAAATTACACAAATATCTGATGTTCATAGCGGAAGTTTTGACAATCCAGAGAAAATTAGTTACGCAATAGATTTGGTAAACGAGCAAAATTCAGATATGATTTTGTTTACTGGCGACATTGTAAATACGCATGCTAACGAAATGCATCCTTGGATTGAAACGTTTAATAAAATTCAAAAACACAAATATGGAAAATTTTCTGTTTTAGGAAATCACGATTATGGTGAATATATAGATTGGTCATCGGCAGATGCAAAAGCTGAAAATTTTGAAGGAATAAAAAAATTATATACAGATATTGGATTTAATTTATTGTTAAATCAAAATGTAAAAGTTAAAAAAGGAACTTCAGAAATTGCAATTGTTGGAGTAGAAAATTGGGGTCACAATTTTAAAAAAGCTGGCGATATTAATTTGGCATCAAAAGATTTAAAGAAAGAAGATTTTAAAATTTTAATGAGTCACGATCCAAGTCATTGGGAATATGAAATTAAAAATCACCCAAAACATTTTCATTTAACTCTTTCTGGACACACACACGGATTTCAATTTGGCATAGAAATTCCAGGAATTATAAAATGGAGTCCAGTAGAATATGTTTATAAACAATGGGCAGGTTTGTATGAAAATTTAGGGAAATATATTTATGTAAATAGAGGTTTTGGGTTTCACGCTTATCCAGGAAGAGTTGGAATATGGCCAGAAATTACTGTAATTGAACTAAAAAAAGGTAAAAGTGTAGTATAATTAATGAAATATAGTACATTTGTATATTAATTTTCTTTTTTACTTAAAAAAAAGAGTATAAATATTTTGGTTTTATGTCAAAATTTGGAGAACTTATAAGTGCTCAAGTTCCAGTGTTAATAGACTTCTATACAGAATGGAACGAGTCGTCTGTGTCAATGCATCCTGTAATTAGAGATGTAGCTGCGGCACTTGGTGATAAAGCAAAAGTAATAAAAATTGATGTGGATAAGAATCAAGAATTGGCAGAAGCGCTAAGAATTAAGGGTTTGCCTACACTTATGATTTATAAAGAAGGTCAAATGGTGTGGAGACAATCTGGCGAGTTAGATGCTAATACTATTATTGGTTTAGTCCAAGAGCAGGTTTAGTTTTTTTATTTTTTAGATTTTTTTATTTAGAGTAATTCGATTGGTATTGATGATTTTTAATTTTAATCTTCAATAAACAGTTGGCTAATTCTATAACAAATTAAATAAATCATCACTTTAAATTTATGAAGTTATTATATTTATTTCTAATCTTAATTACGTTTAATTCTAATGAAGAGAAGAATTCTAAAATTTCTGATTTCAACAAAGAAATAAAACTTTTAGAAATTCCTAAAAAGAATAAATTAATTGTAGATAATGTTAAGAAATATGGTCCAGAAATTTCCTCTACATATGAAAAAGCAGTTTGTACTGAATTATTAATAAAGATAGTAGAAAAAAGTCAAGACTTAAATTCTATTGATAAAAAAAGAATTAGAATTATTACAAATCAAAATATTCAAGAATTATTAAAGAAAGATTCTAAAATTCCGAAAGGAATATATTTCGCACTCATTGAAAAAGGAGTTGGAATAGCAATTGATAATAAAAATGAAGTTTGTGAAGGTGATTTTGTTCAATTTTGGACAGAAACTTGGGGACATTGTGGTATTGTAAAGTCTATTAATCCAGACCAAAATGAAATGGAATTGTATTCGTCTTTTCCATCAACTAATGGTTATGGAATACAAAAATTTAATATTCCAAAATATTCTTTTTTTGTAAGATTGAAATAAAAAAATTAAACAATCCTATCACAAACAAAACCTTTTTCACTTAAAAACTCCAAAGTTCTAGGCAAAACATATTCCAAATTTGTAAATGCTTTTTGGCTATCGTGAAAAACAATTATACTTCCAGATTTTACATTTTTTAATACATTTTCTAGACATTCTTCTTTAGAAATTGCAGGGTCAAAATCATACGAAATAACATCCCACATTATAATTTTATATCCTAATTTTCTAAGAATTTTAGATTGTGATGGTTTTATTTTTCCATAAGGAGGACGGAAAAGAGTTTCGAGTTTTGAGTTTTGAGTTTCGAGTTCTTGAAATTGCTTTGAATTGTTAGTATTAATTTCTAAGGTATTTTGACATTGTTTTACATTTTCAAAATAGATGTTATTTTCTGTTTTCCATCCATTTAAATGATTAAAAGTATGGTTTCCAACAGCATGTTTGCTAGAAATTATTTTTTGATAAATGGCTGGAAACTTATTTACATTATCGCCAATGCAAAAAAATGTGGCTTTGGCATTGTGTTTTTCTAACAATTTTAAAGTCCATTCTGTAATTTCTGGTGTTGGTCCATCGTCAAATGTTAAGTATACTTTATTTTCAGCATTAGGAATATCCCAAATGTAATTTGAGAATATTTTTTTGATAATGCGGTGTGTTTTTATCCAACGGAAATTCATATTCAAATATAAAAAAAAATGTGCCAAAAGAAATTTCTGTTGGCACATTTTATTGTTTTAAAAATTTGACTTAGTCAATTTCTCCTTCATATTCTGGAAACATTTTACTGTAAGAACTAAATATTGCTAAATTTTTATTTAAGAAATCAATATCGCCATTGTCTTTCATTATTTTTAATAATGATTTGTAACGGTATAAATCGGTCATAATTTCTGAAACAATATAACTTTTATCAGATGGTTTAAACGTTTTATAATACTTTAAATGTTCTTGGTATTTTACCATCAATTCACCAAGTAATTTTCTGGCTTTTTCTTTTTCATTTACTTTGTAAAGTCCATCTGCAAATGGATCAATTGTAGAATAATACATATAATAATCTATTGGCATTTTTTCTAAAGCAAGATTTATAACTTTTTTGGCTTTGTCGTTTTTGCCTTCTTTTATTAATTGGTACATCAATCTTGACAGATTATTTCTACTTGAAATACTATTTTTTCTAGTTTCTGTATCGTGGTAAATTTTCTTGCTTTCGCCATTTCCCCAATCCCATTTCATAACAGTTGTGTATAATTTTTCAGAATCAATTTGTCCCATATCTGGATAATTTTCTTCTTTGTACACATTTTTTATTGGCACAAGTTTATACACCATTCCGTCCAATTGTAGATAATCTTTCATCCATAAATAATCATCATTTGCAAAACTTCCCGGACTAAAATAGGTTGCTCTTTTCCAATTGTTATTTGCTAAAACTTCTAGCATCATTAATCGGTTTTTGTACAATGCGCCACCTTCAATATCTATATCAATGTAAGGAACAATAGAATCGTAATATCTAGGATTAACAACTTTATTAGCAATTACCGAATTTTTATCAACTGGAATTCTAATTTTGTTGGTTGGTAAAAAATGCAATTTCATACCACTTTGCATTTCTACCATCGTTTCTTCTCTATCGCTTTTAGCAAAATTTAAAAAGTCTTTAATATTCCAACGGTTTTCGGTTTGTTTGTCAAATAAAATTCCATCTCGCTTATCGCCAACATATTGACTTCTGTCAAAATTTATTGGTAAACCTTCGGCATTATAGGTTTTCATTTTCATTTGATCTATATACCAATCGGTCATTAATAAACTGGTACAACACAATTTAATATCTGTTCTATAACCTTCAATTTCTTGTGCATACCAAAGCGGAAAGGTATCGTTATCTCCAATCGTGTATAAAATACTGTTGGGTTCGCAAGAATCTAAATATTGTTTAGCCATTGCAATAGAAGTGTATTTGTCTGATCTATCATGGTCATCCCAGTTTTGAAACGCCATTAAACTTGGTACAGCAAGTAATGAAACTATCAAAACAATTGGTCCAGATAATCTTGGAGCTATTTTTTCTTTTACAATTTCATACAATGCAAATACTCCAAATCCTATCCAAATGGCAAATACATAAAACGATCCTACAAGAGCATAATCTCTTTCTCTTGGTTCAAATGGACGTTCGTTGAGGTAAATTTTTAATGCCAAACCTGTAAATAAAAATAAAGCTAGAAGTACATAAAAACTTTTTAAATCTCTTTGTGCGTGATACATTAATCCAATTAGGCCTAAAATAAATGGTAAGAAATAATAAAAATTTCGTCCTTTATTGTTTAAAATATCTGATGGTAAATTTTCTTGAGATCCTAAATGCAATTCATCAATAAATTTAATTCCGCTCATCCAGTTTCCGTCAAGATTATCATATCTTCCTTGAATGTCATTTTGTCTTCCTACGAAATTCCATAACAAATATCTTCCATACATGTATCCAAATTGATACTCAACCATAAAACTAAGATTGTCCCAAGTTGATGGTTTTTCAATATCTAAATATTCTCCGTAAGATTTTAAAAATGCAATGTAACCTTCTGTTCCAATTTCTTTTTTGGCATAAGCTTGTCTAAACTCAGTAACAATATCTATTAATTTCTGTTCTTCGCTGTAATCAGATTTTATAGTAAATTTTGGTGGATTAGAAAAGCTTATATATCCTTCAATATTATCGGTGCTCCACATTCTTGGTAAAATTGTTTTGTGAGCATCATCAGTATTTTGTTCAGCATTAATATAATTATTTACAATTACATATTTTCCTGATTTATAATCTCTTTCATAATTCGGTGCTTTGTCTAAATAAGGATTATTTGGATCTAAACCTGCAAACTCATCTGTAAATTGAGGACCATAAAATAACGGATTTACACCATATTGTTCTCTATTATAATACGCCAAAACCTCTGCAGCATCAGATGGTTTATTTTCATTAATTGGGGTATTTGCGTTGGCACGAATAGGAAGCATCATCCAAGTTGAAAATCCAATTAATACAAATAATATACATAGAATTATTGTGTTATAAAATGGATGCCCTTTTTCTCGTGTATATTTTAAACTAAAATAAAAGAAAGCAATAATTAATAATAGAGCAAAAATTGTTCCTGAATCAAATGGTAATCCTAAACTATTTACCATAAAAATTTCAGTCTTTCCAAAGAAAGCCATTGTGTATGGAAGTAATAACTTGAATATAAAAAGTAAAATCGCAACAATTATTATATTGGCAAGTATGAAACTTTTTACAGTAATTTTTTTGTAATTTTTAAAGTAATATAAAAATCCAATTGATGGTATTGTTAACAAAGCCATAAAGTGAACACCAAACGATAATCCTACTACTAAGCTTATCAATAACAACCATTTGTTTCCTCTTGGCGTATGCATTTCTTCTTCCCAACGCAATCCTAACCATAACAGTAATGCAATAAATAAAGTTGCCATTGCATAAACTTCTGCCTCAACTGCATTGTACCAAAAACTATCAGAAAACGTTAATGCTAACGCACCAACAAATGAACTTCCTAAAATTATAATGCTATTGTCTTTGTTAATTTCTGTATAAGAAGAAATAACCTTTTTTAATATAATTGACGATGACCAAAATAAAAATAAAACACTAAATGCGCTAGAAAAAACCGACATCATATTTACCATCAATGCAATGTACTCTTTACTTGGAGCAAATAATGCAAAAAAAGCGCCCAGCATTTGAAATAAAGGTGCACCTGGCGGATGACCAACTTGTAGTTTTGCAGCAGTAGCTATATATTCGCCACAATCCCAAAAACTCATTGTAGGTTCAACTGTAAGCGAAAATGTTACTAATGCTATTGCAAATGCTAGCCAACCAATAATTGTATTCCACTTTTTAAAGTCAAATGTTGTCATATAATGTTGAGAGGTTAATTTTTAATGCAAAGAAACTATTTTTTTGCGTAATGAAGCATTGGTTAACAAAAAATTCTAAAAAACTCAGTTGCTATAACTACAAAAAACTAAGATTAGTATGCTATAATTTAGAAAATTATAGCTATCAATAAATTATTTTGAATAAAAAAGGAGTAAATAGTTGCGTAAATTAAAATATGTAGTAAATTTGCACGCGCATTCAAGCACATATTGGTCTATGGTGTAATGGTAACACAACTGTTTTTGGTGCAGTCTTTCTAGGTTCGAGTCCTAGTAGACCAACAAAATTAATCTCACTTTTTTAAGTGGGATTTTTTTGTGTCTAATTTGGACGAGAAGTTTATGCCGATTTGATTCGGTAAGTCCTAGTAGACCAACAAAATTAATCCCACTTTTTTAAGTGGGATTTTTTTGTGACTAATTTGGACGAGAAATTTATGCCAATTTGATTCGGTAAGTCCTAGTAGACCAACAAAATTAATCTCACTTTTTTAAGTGGGATTTTTTTGTGTCTAATTTGGACA
This sequence comes from Flavobacterium sp., assembly GCF_043760115.1. GTDB lineage: Bacteria > Bacteroidota > Bacteroidia > Flavobacteriales > Flavobacteriaceae > Flavobacterium. The sequence goes on along the minus strand of NZ_JAYUPK010000063.1, from coordinate 914 downwards.
AGAATTATAGTTTGGTTTAAAAAAAAATCCAAACTCGTTAAGAATTTGGATTTATATAAAATTATAGAAATCGTTATATTTTAAAAGTCACAACTGGTCTATTGGCGTGATTTACTAAATCTTCACTTATACTTCCATTAAAGAAATGCGAAAGTCCTTTTCTGCCATGAGTGCTCATTCCAATTAAATCGGCATTTACGCTGTTTGCAAAATTTAAAATCCCTTTTTCAACATTCGTTTCATTGTATATGTGCGTTTTAACTTTACTAACATTGAAGTTAGAAACAAATTTTTTCATAATTCCTTCAGAAACTGCTGTCGATTTAAAGTTATTTGGAGTGTTAATCATAACCAAATGTAAATTTGAATCGAATTTATTGGCAAATTCTACCACTTTTTCAAATGGTTTTTTTATTTCATCAGAAAAATCAGAAGCAAATACAAAATCGTTAACATGAAAATTATCTTGTTCTTGTTTAATTATCAATACAGGAACATCTGAGTTTCTAACTACTTTTTCTGCATTAGAACCAATAAACATTTCCTTAAATCCGCTTGCACCGTGCGATCCCATTACAATTAAATCTACATTATTTTTTTTACTAATTTTTAAAATTCCGTCAAATGCCAATTCAAATTGTACAATTTCAGAAACTTTTAAACCATCTAGATATTCCTCATCCATTAAATCTTCAAGTCTTCGTATTGCTGCGTTTTTAAAGAACATAATTTCTGGTATATCGCTTCCGCTTCCAACTGCATCACTACCTTCGTGTGGTAATTCTAACATGTGAAGTAAGATAATTTCGCCACCGTTTTTTCTAGCAATTTGAGCGGCAACTTTTAAGGCATATTCAGCGTGATCCGAAAAGTCTGTAGGAATTAGAATTTTTTTCATAATTATAATAGATAAA
>NZ_JAYUPK010000062.1:0-3411 GCF_043760115.1 Flavobacterium sp. | reverse complement strand
AACTGCTTCCTAACCAACTTTTAAATATAAACATTAGTGCAATTAAACTCATAAGTACAATGTGTCCTGCAAAAATATTTGCATACAAACGTATCATTAATGAAAATGGTTTAATAAGTACTCCTAATAATTCAATTGGTGCTAAAATAAATTTCATTAGTGTTGGAACTCCTGGCATCCAGAAAATGTGTCCCCAATAATTTCTATTAGCAGTTAAGTTTGTAATTAAAAATACAATAATTGCCAAACAAGCTGTTACAGTAATATTTCCTGTTGCGTTAATTCCAAGTGGTGTTAACCCAAAAATATTTAAAAACCAAATAAAGAAAAACACAGTTAACAAGAAACTCATGTATTTTTTATAATGTTTTTCCCCAATGTTTGGAATTGCAATATCATCACGAATGTAAAGAACAATTGGTTCAAAAAATCTTCCTGCGCCAGATGCTATTCCGCCATTCTTTTTAAATGATTTGGCTAAACCAGAAAACAATAAAAACATTATTAAAGCAACAATCATCATTGCAAAAACTGCTTTTGTAATAGAAAAATCTAAAGGTTTAACATTGGTTGGATGATGTTCGTCTCCAGTTAAAGTTCCTAAATTATCTGTTTTATATATTTTTTCGTCGTGACCTAATTTGTAAAAGTTACCTTTAGATTCTGCAACTGCATGACCATGATCAAACTTAGAATATGAAAAAAAGTGTATTCCATTATCCCAAAGAATTATTGGTAACGGAAAACCATAATGTTTACCTGTAACTTCGTCTTCGAACAATGAAAACTCGTGCGCATCAAGAACGTGATGGTTTATGTATTCGTTAATTTTAGTTTTTAAATCTTTTGGCTCATCGTGTGCTTCGTGAGAAGTTTCAGAAGTAGCATGTGCTTCGCCAACAGCAGTAATTTCTTTTTTTACTGGTAATGTATCATTAGCATTTGCAGTTCCAACAAAAGGAAGAATTGCTACTAAAGTGACTATAATAAAATGAATCGATTTTTTCGAAAACACCATAACTGTAAATTATCTTAAATTTTACTTCTGAAATTTGGTGCAAAGGTACATTTTTTATTACTATTCAAAAATATTTAAAATACTTTTTTTGACGTAATTATCAATTTTATAGCTTTTTATTGCTTATTGTTTAAGATTCTTATGCTAACTATAGTTTCTATTGCTAAAAATAAAAGAAAAATGATAAAAAAATTGATTTTTTCAAATGAAGCGTATTTGCTAGAAGAATTTAATATAGAATGTAATAAAAAATAGGCAAAAGGCATTTTTAAAATCGTTAGTAACATAAAAGAATTGCCAACGTTATTAATTTCTTTTCTTTTTATAAAAAATAAAAGAACAATAATTATAAGCGAACAAATTATAAAAAAACTATATAGGGTAAAAATTGAATATTGAAATTGGTTTTCAATAGTTTGATAATTTAAAAAATAGAATGCTAATTTATGAATTAAAAATGCAGAAGAAGCTAATAAAAACAGTAATAAAACAGATTGAAATAATTCTTTTTTCATGTACTTATTCGTCCATTTTATTGATTTCTTTTAACTGTCTGTTTAAATTGTAAAAAGCAATTACAATTGAAAGTAGTGTTAAAATCTTTACGTAAATATTGTGCTTATTAGGATATTTATTATCTAACCAATTTCCTAAATAAGAAAATGCAAAAATTACAACGCCCATTTGAATAGGAATATTAATTAATGCCAACCACTTGTTACGCTGTTTTTTCTTCTGATTGTTCTCCAGCATTTGGTAAAAGATTTTTTATGTTGGGTTTCATTACACAAGTTGCGCTAAATTCAGCTCCAGGTTCTACAGATAATTTTCCACAAATTACTTCTCCATTTACTGATGCTTTGGATTTTAAATTTAAAATTTCAGTTACTTGAATTTTTCCTTCAAATTTTCCTTCAATATCGCAATTTTTACAAATAATATCTCCTTTTACACTTCCTGCTGGACCAATTACTAATTTTCCTTTACACTGAAAATTACCAATTAAATGTCCGTCAAGACGAAAATCTGCTGGAGAAATTATTGTTCCCTGAATGGTTGTTCCTTCTACAATTCTATTAGTTTTTCCTAATAAATCGGTGTATGATTTTGGTTTTTTATCAAACATATTATTCTTTTCTTGGCATTGATGGCATTGGTGGCATCATGCTTCCTGCTGGTGGATCGTTAGAATCCATTTGATCTCTGTTTCCAGCTTTGTTATTTTGATTTGGGTTTTGTAATTGAGGTTGTTGTGGGTTTTGAGCTTGATTAGCTGCTGGTTTAACCTCAACTTTGGCTGCGTTCATAGCATTTTTTACATCTTGCTTTGTAACTACTTTTTTAACTTCGGTTTTTGTATCTGTTAAAGTAATATTTTTAGGAATAGGAATAATTTCTTTATTTAACCAATCGCCAATAACGTACTCATCAAAATTCTTTTTTACTTGAACTACTTTATAATTTTCACTAGATATTACAAACGATTGTTCTGCAATTTTATATTCTTTAAATTCTTTTAAAACTTGCGCAATTCCAATAGCGTCATCTTTAGATTTTATGCTATGAATAACTATAAAATTTTTCTCTAAAGTATAAATATCTGTAGATGTTGTAAGTTTATCAACTGTTCTTTCTTTGGTAAACTTTGTTAATTTTTCTAATAGAACTTTGAATTTTTTATCTTCTAAATTATTTGCTGCAAATAAAATTTTCCAACTAACAGGAAACTCCGAATTAAAATTTAAAGATTCTAAATATGGAATTTTAGTTGCTATAAAAACTTCTGTTTCTTTTCCTTCTTCACTATTTGGATAAGTTAAAGCTACATAATTTAATGCTTTTTTAAATTCTGTTAATCCTTTTAATTTTCCAGTAAGATTAGCTTTTAATAATTCAAATTTCGGCAACATTTCTTCGCCTGTAAATTGCCCAATAGCGGTTTCTATTTTTGGTAAAACTTCTCTGTACAATCCGTTTTCATAGTCTTTATAAAGTAAATCATAAGCTATTTCTGGTGATGAAGCAACTTCGTTAGATGCGTTTGGATTACTAATAATTTGAGCATAACGAGAATCTGGATATTGAGCAATTATTCTAGATTTCATTGCAAGTGCTTTATCTTTATCTATAATTTCATAAATTTTAAATAAATTATACATTGATGGTAAAATCAATCGCTCTTCTGGATTATTTTCTAGTAATTTTTCTAGTTTGGTTGCTGCGCGTTGGTATTCTTTAAATTTTTCTTTGTAAATAACTCCAAGTTGATAATAGGCAAAATTTCTTTGTTTTGCCAAACTGTCTAACACTATTCTATCTGTTGGAATGTCTTTTATGTAGAAATTGGTAGTGTATTTTTCATTTACTTCTTTACTGTTTTTGTCCGATGAAGC
>NZ_JAYUPK010000061.1:0-8056 GCF_043760115.1 Flavobacterium sp. | reverse complement strand
ATTATCTAGAAGATTTAAACTGCAAAGTTTCTGTTTTAAGAAATGATGAATTTGATATTGAAGAAGTAGCAAAATTTGATAAAATTCTACTTTCGCCTGGACCAGGATTACCATCAGAAGCTGGATTATTAAAAGAAGTTGTTCAAAAATATGCAACAACTAAAAGTATTTTAGGAGTTTGTCTTGGTCAACAAGCCATTGGCGAAGTATTTGGAGGAAAGCTTACCAATCTTGAAAAAGTATATCACGGAGTTGCTTCTAAAGTTCAAATTATTGTAAACGATGAACCACTTTTTAACGATTTAGAAAACGAAATTGAAGTTGGTCGATATCATTCGTGGGTAATTTCTAAAGAAAATTTTCCAAATGATTTAGAAATTACATCCATTGATGAAAATGGAGAAATAATGTCAATTCGACATAAAATATACGATATAAAAGGCGTTCAATATCATCCAGAAAGTATTTTAACTCCAAATGGAAAGAAAATTTTAGAAAATTGGATCAATCAATAACAATTGCAATTGCAAAATTCAATTTCAAAATTTAAGATAAATAAAAAAATAACTTAAAAATTAAAAAATCGTTAATTGAACTTCACTTTGTCACACTGAGCGCAGTCGAAGTGACATAAAAAATAGAGGAAATAAATTTAAATTAAAAATTCAAAAATTAAACTTCACTTTTTCACACTAAGCGCAGTCGAAGTGACGTAAAAAATGGAGGAAATAAATTTAAATTAAAAAATCTAAAATTGAACTTCACTTTGTCACACTGAGCGCAGTCGAAGTGACATAAAATAAAAAATAAAAAACTTTGTGCCTTAGCGTCTTAGTGGCAAAAAAGCATAGCGACTTAAAATATGAAAACAACATTAAACCGATTAATAAATCACGAAATACTAACCAAAGAAGAATCTAAAACTATTTTGGTAAACATTTCCAAAGGTCAATACAACACGAGTCAAATAGCAGCATTTTTAACTGTTTATATGATGCGAAGAATAACTATTGAAGAATTAGCTGGTTTTCGAGAAGCATTACTAGAATTATGTATTCCTGTAGATTTTTCGCAATACAACACCATAGATTTATGCGGAACTGGTGGAGATGGAAAAAACACGTTCAACATTTCAACTTTAGCATCATTTATAACTGCTGGCGCTGGAATTAAAGTTGCCAAACATGGTAATTATGGCGTTTCATCAATATCTGGTTCAAGCAACGTTATGGAAAGTTTGGGAATAAAATTAAGCGCTGACAATGATTTTCTTCAAAAAAGTATGGATCAAGCTAATATTGCCATTCTTCATGCACCATTATTTCATCCAGCTATGAAAAATGTTGGTCCAATTCGTAAAGAGCTTGGCGTAAAAACCTTTTTCAATATGCTTGGACCAATGGTAAATCCTTCTTTTCCAAAAAATCAATTGGTTGGCGTTTTTAGCTTAGAATTGGCAAGAATGTACAGTTATTTATATCAAAATACAGATACAAATTTTTGCATTCTTCACGGATTGGATGGTTTCGATGAAATATCATTAACCGATGAAACCAAAATAATTTCTAGAACAACTGAAACAATTTTAAAACCATCAAGTTTTAATCTTGAAAAACAACTTTTAGAAGACATAAAAGGTGGCGAAACAATTGAAGGATCGGCAGCTATTTTCTATTCAGTAATTTCAGGAAAAGGAACAACATCTCAAAATAATGTGGTTTTGGCAAATGCAGGTTTGGCAATCGCAACTATAGAAAAAACAAGTGTTTTAGAAGGATTTGAAAAAGCAAAAGAGAGTTTATTTAGCGGAAAAGCATTAGAAAAATTAAACAAATTACAAGAATTAAGCAAATGAATATTTTAGATAAAATTATAATAGATAAACGTCAAGAAGTACTTTTAAAGAAATCAATTATTCCAGTTTCACAATTGGAAAACTCAGTATTATTTGGCAACAGAACTATTTCGTTGATCAAAAATTTAAGAGCAAGCAACTCTGGAATAATTGCCGAACACAAACGTCGTTCTCCATCCAAAGCTGAAATTAATTATAGCTTTTCGGTTGAAGAAGTTGTAAAAGGTTATCAAAGTGCTGGAGTTTGTGGAATTTCTGTTTTAACAGATGGAAAATATTTTGGTGGTTCACTTGACGATTTATTACTTGCAAGAGCTTCTGTAAATGTGCCACTTTTAAGAAAAGAATTTATTGTAGATGAATATCAAATTCTAGAAGCAAAAGCATTTGGAGCAGACGCAATTTTACTAATTGCATCCGTTTTAACTCGTGAAGAAATTAAAAATTTATCCCAATTTGCTCAATCATTAGCATTAGAAGTTTTGCTGGAAGTTCACGATGAAGAAGAATTAAACAAAGCCATAATGCCAAGTTTAAATATTATTGGCGTAAATAATAGAAGCTTAAAAACATTTGATGTAAGTCTAGAAATCAGTAAAGAAATGGCATTAAAAATTCCAAATGAGTTTGTAAAAATTTCTGAAAGTGGAATATCAAGTACCGAATCAGTTAAAGAGCTTCAAAATATTGGTTATCAAGGATTTTTAATCGGAGAAACATTCATGAAAACAAATGATTCTGGTGAAGCTGCAAAAGAATTTATATTAAAATTAAAAGATGGAAGATGGAAGATGGAAGATGGAAGATGGAAGTTTTAAAAATTGGAGACTTAACGTCCTTGTGGCTAAAAAATAATATATGAAATTAAAAATCTGCGGAATGAAATATCCAGAAAATATTCTGGAAATAGCCAATTTAAAAACTGATTATTTGGGATTTATTTTTTGGGAGAAATCATCACGTTTTTTTGAAAATACAATTCCTGAACTTCCAAAATCAATTTTAAAAGTTGGTGTTTTTGTAGATGAAAATTTGGATAAAATTATTTTAAAAGTAAAACAATTTAAATTGGATTTAGTGCAACTTCACGGAAATGAAAGCGTTTTATTCTGCGAGAAATTGAAATTAAATAACATTAAGATTATCAAAGCATTTTCTATAGATTCTAACTTTGATTTTGAAGTTTTAAATAATTACGAACAAGTTTGCGATTACTTTTTATTTGACACTAAAGGAAAATTACCTGGCGGAAATGGAACCACTTTCAACTGGAATCTATTAGAAAATTACAAATTAAACAAACCTTATTTCCTTAGTGGAGGAATTGGTTTAGAAGAGATTGCAAAAATTAAAGAATTTATAAAATCGGATATTTCAAAAAAATGTATCGCTATTGATGTTAATAGTAAGTTTGAAATTGAAGCCGGATTAAAAAACGAAAAAGAACTATCACAATTTAAAAAAATGCTGAATGAAAACTAGTTATAATGTAGATGAGAATGGATATTATGGACAATTTGGTGGCGCATATATTCCAGAAATGCTGTATCCAAATGTAGAAGAATTACGCTTGAATTATTTAAAAATTACAGCCGAACCTTCTTTTAAGAAAGAGTTTATGGAATTAATGGTAGATTATGTTGGTCGTCCAACTCCACTCTACTTTGCCAAGCGATTGTCTGAAAAATACAATACCAAAATTTATTTGAAACGTGAAGATTTATGTCATACTGGCGCACATAAAATTAATAATACAATAGGTCAAATTTTAGTTGCAAAACGACTTGGAAAAACTAGAATAATTGCAGAAACTGGTGCAGGTCAACATGGAGTTGCAACCGCAACTGTTTGTGCGTTAATGGGTTTGCAATGCATTGTATATATGGGAGAAGTTGATATTAAACGTCAAGCTCCAAATGTAGCACGTATGAAAATGCTTGGCGCAGAAGTTCGCCCAGCTTTATCTGGTTCAAAAACATTGAAAGATGCTACAAATGAAGCCATTAGAGATTGGATAAATAATCCAAATGATACTTATTATATCATCGGTTCTGTTGTTGGTCCGCATCCTTATCCAGATATGGTTGCACGTTTTCAAGCAGTAATTTCAGAAGAAATAAAAGCACAATTATTAGAAAAAGAAGGAACTGAAAATCCAGATTATGTAATTGCTTGTGTTGGTGGCGGAAGCAATGCTGCTGGTGCTTTTTATCATTTTTTAGACGATGAAAATGTCCAAATTATTGCCGTCGAAGCTGCAGGAAAAGGTGTAGAATCTGGAGAAAGTGCTGCAACTTCAATACTTGGAAAAATCGGAATTATTCACGGAAGCAAAACCTTGTTAATGCAAACCAATGATGGACAAATAACCGAACCTTATTCTATTTCTGCTGGTTTGGATTATCCTGGAGTTGGACCTTTACATTCGCATTTATTTGAAACAAAAAGAGCAGAATTTATAGCAATTACTGACGATGAAGCTATGCAAAGTGGTATAGAATTATCTAAAATGGAAGGAATAATTCCTGCAATTGAAACGGCACACGCTTTTACAGTTTTGGACAAAAAACAATTCAAACCAACTGATATTGTGGTCATCAATCTTTCTGGTCGTGGCGATAAAGACTTGAATACGTATATAGATTATTTTAAATTATAGGAAATGAATCGAATAAATAAAAAACTATCAGAAGATAAAAAATTGTTATCAATCTATTTTACAGCAGGTTATCCTTTAATAAATGATACCGTTTCTATAATTCAAGAATTAGAAAAAAATGGTGTAGATATGATAGAAATTGGTTTGCCATTTAGCGATCCTTTGGCAGATGGACCAACAATACAAGCAAGTTCTACAGCTGCTTTACAAAACGGTATGACAACAGATTTACTGTTTGAACAACTTAAGAATATTAGAGAAACTGTACAAATTCCACTTTTAATTATGGGTTATTTTAATCCCATGTATCAATACGGAATTGAAGCTTTTTGCAAAAAATGCAGTGAAATAGGAATTGATGGATTAATTATTCCTGACTTGCCTTTAAAAGAATATCAAGACCAATATAAAGAAGTATTTGAAACTAATAATTTGAAAAATATTTTCCTAATTACGCCACAAACATCCAATGAAAGAATTCAAGAAATTGACAGCGTTTCTGATAGTTTTATTTACATGGTTAGTAGTGCAAGCGTAACTGGAAGTAGTACTAGTTTTGGAGAAAATGAAAGTAATTATTTTGAACGAATTGCCAATTTAAATCTTAAAAATCCACAAATAATTGGTTTTGGAATTAATTCAAAAGAAACTTTTCAAGCTACAATAAAACATCAAAAAGGTGCAATAATTGGAAGTGCTTTTATTAATTTTTTAAATGCAAATGATAAATCAAACATAAAATCATTTATTAAACAAATACTTTAAATTATTTGATTCAATTATATGAAAATAAATAAACTAACAATTCACTATAGATAAATACTATCGTGGTTCAACATAAAAAAGTACTGTCAAATTTTACTTAGATAGTACTTTTTTATATTTATTATTACAAGTTTAAAAATAATAACAAAATAGGTCTCATTAACTTATAATTCCATCGCAAGTACTTCTTAACTAAAATTGCAACTTATTAACAATTTTTTTAATTTACAAAATAAAAATTTACATTTGGTTGATAGATAGAACGTTATTAACTCTAAAATCAATAATTATGGGACTTTTTACTAATAAAGACAAGCAAATTATTAAAACGCTTTGTAAAAAAAGTGAAGAAATTGGAAAAGAAATTACAAAAGAAATCGACGAACTTTTTGTAGAGTTAAAATCAGATTATGATGAAAATCAAGAAGTTGTAAACGAATTTAGTACTTTTGTAAACGAGTTAAAATCTAAATTAAATCCAGATGATGCTAAGAAACTTTTAGACTTTTCTGAACGATTGAACAAAGTAAAACGTTGTGCTAAAAAAGGTGTTGAAGCAATGAGAGAAATCTCAAGAGATCAGAAAAAAGCAACTAGAGAAACTGCAAGAGAATATCAAGAATATATGTATGTTTAAATAATTACCTTGTAAAAACTAGTTTGTTTCCGATACTCAAATTGGCATCAAAAGCATAACCTTCATAATTAAATCCTTTCAAATCTTCTATTGTTTCTGCATTAGAGTCTACAATAAAACGCACCATCATTCCTCTTGCCTTCTTAGCAAAAAAACTAATCATTTTTAATTTTCCGTCTTTGTAATCTTTAAATTCTGGTGTAATTACTGGAACTTTTAACTTTTTTACATCAACAGCATCAAAATATTCATTGCTTGCTAAGTTTACAAATAATTCCTCTTTTCCAAGTTCAGCATTTAAAGATTTTGTAATGGTATCTTTCCAAAATTCGTAAAGATTTTTATTTTTTCCAATTGGTAATTTTGTTCCCATTTCCAATCTATAAGGTTGCATCAAATCTAATGGTTTCAATAATCCATAAAGTCCAGAAAGTATTCGCAATTTATCTTGCAAAATGTTTATTTTTTCTTCAGATAACGAATAAGAATCCAATCCCAGATAAACATCACCATTAAAAGCATAAATTGCTTGTCGTGCATTTTCAACAGAAAGTTCAGCTACATTTCTTTCTTGATTTCGTTGCCAATTTAAATCTGCCAATTTATCAGAAATAGACATTAAATTCATTAATTGCTTTGGCTTTTGCTTTTTTAAAACCTTATCAATACTAACAGATTGCTGTACAAAATCATAATTTGTAAACGAATTAACTGGTAAAGGAGAATCAAAATCTAATGATTTTGCTGGAGAAATAACGATTTTCATTTTTACTATTTATGATTTCAAATTTACAAATTACTATTGTAAAACAGATACGATAAAATGATTTATTTCGATTTTAATATCGAAGAAATTGATATTAAATTAAACTTAATAAATTAAAGAAACTCTTCAATTTACTATATTTGTAAAAACATTTTTTATGCAACACATTATAGACAGATTTATAAGTTACGTTACTATTGATACCGAATCAGATGCAAATTCTAAAACAACACCAAGTACAAAAAAACAATTGGTGCTTGCCAATCTTTTAGTTAAAGAGTTAAAAACCATCGGAATGACAGAAGTTACCATCGATAAAAATGGTTATGTAATGGGAACTTTAGCCAGTAATATTGATAAAGAAGTGCCAACAATTGGTTTTGTTTCGCACTATGATACAACGCCAGATTTTACAGGATTTAATGTAAAACCTCAAATAATAGAGAATTACAATGGTAAAGATATTGTGCTAAATGCCGAGCAAAACATAGTGCTTTCTCCAAATTATTTTAAAGATTTATTACTTTACAAAGGTCAAACATTAATTACAACCGATGGTACAACATTGCTTGGCGCAGATGACAAAGCAGGATTGACAGAAATTGTAACAGCAATGGAATTTTTAATAAAAAATCCAGAAATTAAGCACGGAAAAATTCGCGTAGGTTTCACACCAGATGAAGAAATTGGTCGTGGAGCAGATTTATTTGACGTAGAAAAATTTGGCGCAAAATGGGCTTACACAATGGATGGAAGTCAGATTGGCGAACTAGAATATGAAAATTTTAATGCAGCTAGTGCCAAAATTACATTTAAAGGGAAAAGCGTTCATCCTGGTTATGCCAAAGGAAAAATGATAAATTCTATGTTAATTGCCAACGATTTTATTTCGGCTTTGCCCAAAAATGAAACGCCTCAAGAAACTAAAGCATACGAAGGATTTTTTCACGTTCATCACTTAACAGGAAGCATTGAAGAAACTGTTTTAGAATTAATAATTCGCGATTTTGATGCCAAAAAATTCAAAAAACGTAAAGAATTAATTCAAGAAATTACTAAAAAATTCAATAAAAAGTTTGCAAAACAGTTTGGCGAAGACATAGTAATTACCGAAGTAAAAGATCAGTATTACAATATGAAGGAAATGGTTGAACCAGTAAAATATATTGTAGACTTGGCAGAAAAAGCTATGAAAGAACTCAATATCAAGCCATTAATAAAACCAATTCGTGGCGGAACTGATGGTTGCAGATTGTCTTACATGGGTTTGCCATGCCCAAATATTTTTGCTGGCGGACACAATTTTCACGGAAAATATGAGTATGTTCCGGTAGAAAGTATGCAAAAAGCAATTGATGTAATTGTAAAAATTGC